>JBFMCM010000274.1:0-11661 GCA_040754355.1 Chloroflexota bacterium
ACTCATCGTCGGGGAGTACACCGCCGAACCGGGCGGGAATGTCGTCCGCTCCCGGGGCGTGACAGTCGGCTACTTGCCCCAGCAGCCGGAGTTTGAACCCCGCGCACAGGCCTTACAATTAGCGTTGGACGGCAACCCGCGGGTCGCCGAACTGGAAATCGCGCTGGCTGACCTTGAATCCCGGCTTGGTGACCCATTGGTCTACAAGGACGAAAAAGCGCTCTCCCGGACTCTGGAACTGCATGCGAAATCCCTGGACGAGTACGAATCCCTAGGCGGCGCATCCTACCCCGAGCGGGTGCGCGATCTCCTGCGCGGCCTGGGGCTGCCCGAAGCCGATTTCGACAAACCCATTGGCGTCCTTTCTGGCGGACAGAAAAAACTAATCGGCCTGGCGCGCCTCCTGCTGACGCGTCCCGATGTGCTCCTTTTAGACGAAGCCGACAACCATCTCGACCTGCCCGGCAAGGCCTATCTTGAAAAACTCATCCGGGAATATCCCGGTGCAGTGGTTCTGGTTTCCCATGACCGTTACCTGCTGGACGCGGTCGTCACCCATATTACAGAAATCGAAGATGGGCGTCTCACAACCTTTGCTGGAAACTACACCGAATATTTCCTTGACAAGCAGGAACGGCTGGCACGCGCCGAGGAACTCTATCACATCCAGCAACGCGCCATCGCCCGCATGGAAATGGCTCTCAAGCGCTACAAACTTTGGGTGCAGGTCAGCGATAAATTCGCCAGCCGCGTCCGTTCGATGGAGACCCGCATCGAGAAAGTCAAACGTCTTGACCGGCCCGTGCTAGAGCGGCGGAAGATGGGCCTGGAACTCAACGGTTGGCGCGGTTCGAACCAGGTGCTGGAACTGGTGGACATACAGAAATCCTACCTCCGCCCGGTGCTGACCGGTGTCAGCCTGCTCATCCGCCATGGGGAACGCGTCGGGCTGATCGGTCCAAACGGGAGCGGGAAATCGGTACTCCTGCGGCTCATCCTCGGCAGCGAGGTCCCGGAAGCAGGCGAGATCCACATCGGGCCGAGTGTCAAAGTCGGCTACTACGCCCAGGAGCACGAGACGTTGGATGTCAACATGACACTGATAGATGCCGTTCGGCGCGCGGGAAGGATTAGCGAAACTGGTGCAGTGGCTTTCCTGCTACGTTATCTGTTTTCATACCAACAGGCCAGTGAGAAAATTTGCACCCTCTCCGGGGGCGAGCGTTCTCGCCTGCAGCTGGCTTTGCTGGTCCTCTCCGACGCTAACTTTCTGTTGTTGGATGAGCCCACCAACAACCTCGACATTGCTTCCGCCGAGGTGCTGGAGAATGCCCTGGACGATTTTGTAGGGACAGTGCTGGTCATCTCCCACGACCGTTATTTCCTCGACCGCACCGTGAACCGCATCCTGGCTCTGGAGGATGGGCGGGTGAAGGAGTATATTGGCGGATACAGCGATTACGCAGAAAGAAAGGGGAAAAAGGATTAGTTAATACAAATTTGTAATTGGTTAGTCGTTGGAACTGAAAAGCAATGCGCCTCGCGAAGAATTTCGTGAGGCGCTTGGTTATTGCAAATTGATTTCAAACCACGGCTTGCGATGAAAGCAGTAGCATGACAGATACAAAATGCGCCAGCGCGCCGAGCAGGACGAAGATGTGCCAGACTTCGTGGAAGCCGAATTTCCCGGGCACAAAGTTGAACAATTTCATGGCATAGACCACCGCCCCGAGCGTGTATGTCACCCCGCCAATGACCAGCCAAATGATCGCATTGGGTGGCAGCACAGACGGCATCTGCGGCGCGGCGACGATACACAGCCAGCCCATCAAGACGTACATGCCCGCATTCAACCAGCGCGGGGCGCCGACAAAAAACACCTTGACCAGAATGCCGGTCAGCGCGATGGCCCAGATGAGTGTCAATAGGCCCCAGCGAAAGAAACCGGTGAAAGCAAGGACACAGAAAGGTGTGTACGTCCCGGCAATGAGCAGGAAGATGGCGGAATGATCTATTTTTCGCAGGATTAGCAGGGTGGCTGGCTTGACCTTTACCAAGTGATAGGAAGCACTGGCTGCGAACATGGCGACCAGGCTGAGGCCGTAAACAACGACCGAGACGATTTTCGCCGTCCCGCTCCAGCCGGCAATGAGCAGGGCAAATTGTCCGAATAAGGCGGCAATCGCGCCGCCCAGGTGGGAGAGTCCGTTGAAGGGTTCTCGCAATTTTGAGAGCATCGGGTATCCTTTCGAAAGTGATGATACCCTCGAGTCTGGAATCCAACCTATCGCCCCGCTAATGAATAACCACTTATCTCAAATCAAAAAGCCTCGCGGACTTTCGCCCGCGAGGCCAAACGTAAATCGTCAATCTGCAATCGTCCATTCTACGTTCCCTCTTCCCACGAATTCAAGTATTTGACTTGTTCTTCGGTCAGCGTATCAATGTTCACGCCCATAGCCGCCAACTTGATGCGGGCAATCTCGGCATCCACTTCCGCCGGGACGGAGTAAACGCGTTTCTCCAGTTTGCTTGCATTTTTGACCATGAACTCGGCAGCCAGCGCTTGATTGGCAAAGGACATGTCCATTACGGAGGCCGGATGTCCCTCGGCAGAGGCTAGATTGATAAGGCGGCCTTCGCCCAGGATGTTGATCTTGCGCCCGTCTTTGGTGGTGTATTGCTGGACGAATGGCCGCACGAGATTCGGTTCACCCTTGCTCATCTTCTCCAGCGCCGGGATGTTGATCTCCACGTTGAAGTGACCGGAGTTGGCCACGATGGCGCCATCCTTCATGGCCTCGAAATGGTGTTTGTCCACCACGTTGATGTCGCCGGTCACGGTGCAGAAGATGTCGCCGATTCTGGCGGCGTCCATCATCGGCATGACCTCGAACCCGTCCATGATCGCCTCGAGCGCTTTGAGCGGGTCCACCTCGGTGACAATGACCAGCGCGCCCATGCCGCGCGCCCGGTTCGCCAGGCCGCGCCCGCACCAGCCGTATCCGGCCACGACGAAACGCTTACCCGCCAGCAGGACGTTGGTGGCGCGGATGATACCGTCAATCGTGCTCTGACCCGTGCCGTAGCGGTTGTCGAAAAAGTGCTTGGTCATGGCATCGTTGACCGCGATGACCGGGAACTGGAGCATGCCATCCGCGGCCATGGCGCGCAGGCGGATGACACCCGTGGTGGTCTCTTCGGTGCCGCCGATGATGCCCGGCAGCAGTTCGCGGCGATCCTTGTGGATGGTCGAGACCAGGTCTGCGCCATCGTCCATGGTCATGTGCGGCTTGTGGTCGAGGGCCGCGCCGATGTGTTTATAGTAGGTGACATTGTCCTCGCCTTTGATGGCAAAGGTCGGCACCTCGTAGATATTGACCAGCGCGGCGGCCACGTCATCCTGCGTGGAGAGCGGATTGGAGGCGGTCAGTACCAGGTCTGCGCCGCCGGCGACCAGCGTACGCGCCAGGTTGGCGGTCTCGGTGGTCACGTGCAGGCAGGCCGAAAGCCGCACGCCTTTGAGCGGCTTTTCTTTCTCGAAGCGCTCGCGGATCTGGCGCAGGACGGGCATCTCGCGTTCCGCCCACTCGATGCGCCTCCGTCCGCCTTCGGCCAAGTTAATGTCTTTAATATCGGAATTGCTCATTTTTTATTTCTCCTAATTGTTGGAGTGCAGGCTTCAGCCTGCAAAATTTCGTTGCGGACAAAAGTCCGCACTCCACTAAGATGATTTCAATAGGGCGTCTAGTTTGCCTACATCATCGAAATGCTCGCGGAAACGCTTGATAAATTCCTCCCGCGTATACGTGTGGCTCTGCGGTCCCTTCTGCTCCAGGCAGTAGACCGCCGCCAGCGAACCGATCTCGCCGCACAGCACCCAATCGAAGCCGCGGGCATACCCGACCAGGAAACCGCCCCGGAAGGCGTCGCCAACGCCGGTCGGGTCTACGATGCAGTTTTCGGGTACAGGCGGGATGAAATATTCATCGCCATTTGTGTAAACGGTCGCGCCGTCCTTGCCGCGCGTCACCACCAGCACGCGCACATGCTCGAGGAACTTTCCCAGGTCCCAGCCGGTTTTTTTCGAAACCAGGCCGAACTCGTAATCGTTGACGAACAGGAACTGCGCGCCGTCCATGTCGCGCGCCAATTCTGCGCCTTCGAGGCGCAGGATTTGCTGGGATGGATCATACAGATATGGGATGGATAGGTCGCGGCACTCGGCAGCGAACTTGGTCATGGCGTCCGGGGCGTTGGGCGAGACGATAACCAGGTCGGGGCGTGGCCGGACCCCGGTCAGGGTCTGCTTCGCCGCCACGCCCATCGCCCCCGGATAGAACGAGGCGATCTGCGCATTCGCCCGGTCGGTGGTGGCGAAAAACGAGGCGGTGAACAGGCCCGGCACAACTTTCATCAGGGCCGTATCCACTCCCGCCTTCTCCAGCCAGAGACGGTATTCCTCGAAGTCCTCGCCCACCGTCGCCATCACGCGCGGGCGCTCGCCGAGCAGAGCCATGGTGTAGGCAATATTAGGGGCAATACCCCCGCGTTGCCGCGACATGCTGTCCACGAGGAAAGACAGGCTGATCTTCTCCAGCCGTTCGGGCAGGATCTGTTCCTTGAACAGGCCGGGGAAGGTCATCAGGTAATCGTAGGCGACAGAGCCGGTTAACAAAATATCCATGACATTTCCTTGGGGGGTCTCCCCGCCCAGGACGGCAGGACGCCGCCCCTACGGATTGACGTTTTTTGGTAAATTCACCTCGAACGGCGGATGAACGATCCCATTTTCGGTGACGATGGCAGTGATCAAACGATTCGGCGTCACGTCGAAGGCCGGGTTGCGCGCCCGGGCTCCTTGCGGGGCGACGCGCTCACCGAGGAATTGTAATCCCAAAACCTCGTCCGGATCGCGCTCCTCAATGGGAATCTGGCTGCCCTCTTTCAGCGACAGGTCAATCGAGGAGGTCGGAGCCACCGAATAGGCCGGCACACCGTTGTCGTGCGCGGCCAATGCTAGCATGTACGTGCCGATTTTATTGGCGACATCGCCATTGGCTGCGATGCGGTCCGCGCCGAACAAGACTTTCTGCGCCGCACCCGTGCGCAGAAAATGCCCGGCCATGTTGTCGGAGATGATTTCGTAGGGAATGCCGTATTGCTCCAGTTCCCAGGCTGTCAGCCGCGACCCTTGCAGGCGGGGGCGAGTCTCATCCACTAAAACATGCACACGCTTTCCCTGTTCATGTGCGGTGCGTATGACGCCCAGGGCTGTGCCCCAGTCCACTACGGCCAGCGCGCCAGTGTTGCAGTGATGGATGATGGTGTCGCCATCGTCAATCAGGGACGCGCCGTGCTCGCCCATGCGCTTGTTGATAGCCACATCCTCGTCGGCCATCTTCTGCGCTTCTTCGAGAACCGCACGCCTGGCATCATCCACTGAACCCTTTACGGAATATGCAATCCGCAGTACACGCCCCACCGCCCAGGCTAGATTGACCGCTGTCGGGCGGGAGGCTTTCAGGGTGCGCGCGGCAGATTCCAGGTCCGACAAGAATGCGGAAACGGACTGGGCTTTTGACTCGTTCGCGGCCAGCACCAGTCCGAAAGCCGCCGCCGCTCCGATGGCCGGCGCGCCGCGCACGGTCATATTGCGAATGGCTTCGGCGACTTCTGTGTGGGTATTCAAGGTGGCAATTTCCAGCGAACCGGGCAGGCGGCGCTGGTCTATCAACTTGAGAGTGTTGGCTTCCCAAAAAACGGTGCGCATGTCACATGAAAGGACGCCCAGATGGGCGTCTGCGTGCAAAGTGTATCACGCTGGGGATGGATTGGCAAGCATTGACATGCTTTCCCTTCTAAATTATAAGCATTGCCATGTTACCCAAACAACTCTCTTGGATCCTACTGGTATTTCTGCTGACCTCCTGCGCCAGCCCGATTTCCCCGGGAAGCGCCACAACGACCTCGACCCTGCCGCCCGGCGTGACCCCTTCCGACACGCTCGCGCCCTCGTCCACACCCACTCCCACACCCACGCCCGAAGCCCGCGTGGCCAACGGCGACCTGGCGCTCTTCAATGGCGATTACGCCCTGGCGCAAACAGAATACCAGGCCGCCCTGGCTGCCACGCCCGACCCGTCGCTCCAGGCCGCGGCGCTCTGGGGCCTGGGCCGCGCCGACATGTGGGCCGGGAATCACGCGGCTGCATTGAATGATTTCAACCAACTCATCACCAATTATCCCAATTCTCCGCACAAGGCGCAGCCGTACTTCCTGCGCGGAGACATCTTGATGGAATTGGAACGTTATGGCGAGGCCGTGGAAGCCTTCACCGCCTACCTGACCCTGAACCCCGGCGTGATTGACTATTATGTCTATGAACGGCGCGGCGACGCGTATTTTTCCCTCGAAGACTACGCGGATGCCATCGGCGACTACCAGACCGCATTAGCCAGCCCTCACATCGGGAACAACACTTCCTTGCAAATCAAACTGGCCCGCGCCTACGAATATGCCGGAGACACGGTCACTGCCATGGGAATGTACGACAGCATTGCTGCGAATTCCTCCAACGACTACGTCAAAGCGCAAATGGACCTGTATGCCGGTCAACTCCATCTGTCCCTCGGCCAGGCTGACGAGGCCTATGCCCGTTTCCTCCACAGCGTCGAACATTACCCGCTGGCATACGATTCCTACTCTGCCCTGGTCGCGCTGATCCAGGCTGGCGTCCCGGTGGACGATCTCAACCGCGGTCTGGTGGACTACTTCGCCGGGCAATATGGTTACGCCCTGGATGCCTTCGCCCGTTACATCGCGGCCTACCCCGATAATGACGGCACGGTCTACTATTACCGCGCCCTGGCGCTGCGCGACACCGGCCTCTACCAGGAAGCCGTGGACACCTTCTCCTTCTTTATCGCCAACTATTCCGGCAACCGCTACTGGCAGGCCGCCTATGAGGAAAAAGCCTACACGCAGTGGGCTTTCCTGGGACAATACGAGGCCGCCGCCCAGACACTCATAGACTTTACCCACTCCACATCCGACCTGAACGCCATCCCGCAAGTCCTGCTCACCGCCGGGCGAATCTACGAGCGCGCCGGTCTGCTCGACCAGGCAGCCGCCGCCTGGGAATCCATCGCCGATACCCACCCGGGCAGCGAACACGTCCCCCTGGCGCTCTTCTTGGCCGGCATCATCCACTACCGCGCCGGGCAGTACGAGCAGGCACTGCTTACCTTCCAGCGCGACAGTCTGTTATCGCTCACCACCGAAGACCAGGCGCGCGCCATCTTCTGGAGCGGAAAAACCCAGCAGGCATTGGGCGATACCGCCGGGGCGCAGGCTTCCTTCCAGCAGGCCGCCTCCATTGACCAGACCGATTACTACAGCCTGCGCGCCCAGGACATGCTTTTCGGACGCATCCCCTTCGAACCGCCCCCTGCCTATAACCTGACCACTGACCCGGCCGCCGAGCGCGCTTCAGCAGAAGCCTGGCTGCGCGTGACCTTCGGCCTGCCCCCCGAAACCGACCTCACCTCGCTGGGCGCGCTCGCTTCAGACGCCCGGCTTGTACGCGGCACCGAACTCTGGACCCTCGGCCTGCAAGACGAGTCCCGCCTGGAATTCGAGGACCTGCGGGCTGCCGTCAGTGAAAACGCGGCCGACTCCTACCGCCTGGGCAACTACCTGCTCGACCTCGGCCTCTACCGGCCGGCCATCTTCGCCATGCGCCAGGTGCTCACCCTGGCTGGAATGGACGAACAATTCGAGACGCTCGCCGCGCCGCGCTACTTCAACCTTGTCCGCTACGGCACCTATTACCAGGACTTGATTATCCCCCTCGCCGAGGCCAACGGATTCCACCCTCTAATCCTATATTCGGTTGTGCGGCAGGAAAGCCTGTACGAGGGTTTCGTTCACTCCACTGCCGGGGCGCGCGGGCTGATGCAGATCATTCCCGATACCGGTCAATTCATTGCAGATAACTATGGCTGGCCGCCAAACTACACTGCGGAAGACCTGTATCGGCCCATCGTCAGCCTGCGGCTTGGCACATATTACTTGATGAACAACCGCTTATACTTCAACGGCGACCTGTATGCCGCTCTGGCCGCCTACAACGCCGGTCCCGGCAACGCCGAAATCTGGTATGGATTATCCGGCACAGACCCCGACCTGTTCGTCGAAATCGTCCGCTTTTCTGAAACACGCGATTACATCCGCAGCATCTACGAAATATACTGGATGTACCGCCAGTTATACGAGACCATCCCCTGAAAACAAAATTCCGGCGTCAGTGACGCCGGAATTTTATCTCTCCTATGACTTCAACCGAGATGCTTGACAATCTTGCGGTGGAGTGTGATCGCATCCATATCCACCACCGAGATTAACTTGTCCCGGCCCGTGGCACCAGCCACCACCTCCAGCCGGGAAACCGGTACCTCCAATACTTCGGCCAGGAACTTGAGCAGGGCCACGTTGGCTTTCCCGTTTACCGGGGGGGCAGTCAGACGAATTTTCACCGTGCCGTCGTTGAGCACCTCGACGATTTCGTTCTTACGGGCGCGCGGGGTCACGCGTACTGCCAGAGCCGCACCTTTTTTCCCATCATGAAGGTGGAACTGACGTTCTTGCATAAGGCACCTCACAAAGCATAGATGAGATTTCCGAGAAGGAACGCAGCGATCTCAATGAGAATAATCAAGACCAGTGGGCTGAAATCAAGCATCCCGACGAGTGGGACAAACCGGCGGATGGGAGCCAGCAGCGGCTGGACGATACGGTCCAGGGCCGAGCGCAGGGGGTGATACGGGCTGAGGAAATACGAAAGAATGGAATCAACGATGACAATGATTACCAGGACATTCGCAATAAAATCTATCAAACGGACGATGATGTAAGCGGTCATACTTTCTCCGAACGAACGGGCCTGGGTCCCAGAATGGCCTGGCCGATGCGCACGAAGGTCGCGCCTTCTTCCACGGCAGCCACGAAATCGGCGCTGGTGCCCATCGAAAGTTCACGCCAATCCATTTTGGGCAAGCGCAAGGCAAGAAATTCCTGTAGGTGTCGCATGCGCTGGAAATAAGGGCGGGCTTGTTCTGAATCCTCGAAATACGGCGGCATGGTCATCAGTCCACACACGTGCAAGTGAGGGAACTGCCCTAGATTTTCGAGAACAGGCAGCAGGTCCGGCCAGCGCTGCTCATCCCAGGCAGGGAGACCGAATTTGCTTTCCTCCCCGCTGACATTGACTTCCACCAGCGCAGGCAGCGTTCTTCCCCTTTCGGCGCAGAACCGGTCGAGCCGGCTCGCCAGTTTCAGGCTATCCAGCGAATGCAACATGGTAAAGTGCGCGGCCACGAGTTCGGCCTTGCGGCTCTGCACGTGACCGATCATGTGCCATTCTACCGCAGTTTGACCCAAAGAGGCAATTTTTTGCACAGCCTCCTCGGCATAATTTTCCCCCAGGAGGGATGCCCCGGCTGCCACTGCCGCCCGGACGACCTCCATCGGCTGGGACTTGGTCACCACCACCAGCCGCGCCGGAGCGTTCCCGGACCGGGCGCCTGCCTCGGCAATCTGGCCCAGCACCCGCTGGTAGCGTTCGCGGATAGAAGCCGTCAGGGGATCATTCATGTCAAACCAACGCGATCACCGCCCCGAAGCGGCCTGTGCGGCCATGTTCGGCGCGATGGGAGAACCAGTCAGCGTTCTGACAAACGGTGCACAACCCGGCAGTTTCGATATTCTTGACCCCGGCGCGCTCCAAAAGCATTCGGTTGGCAGCCCACAGGTCGAAGTGCGTCCTTCCATTCTGCATTGAAATCAGGCCAGGAGCATCGGCGCCGAAAGCCTGGCAGACCTGCGCCGCCACATCGTTCCCAACTTCGTAGTGGTCGGGGCCGATGGATGGACCGATGCCGGCCACCAGGTCGGCCGGGGCGGTGCCGAATTGGGCTTGCATGGCCTGCACTGCCACCGAAGCCGCGCCGCGCACCGTCCCCAGCCAGCCGGCATGGACGATACCAATCGCCTTGTGAATTGGATCATGCAAAAAAATGGGGACACAATCGGCAAAGCGCATCATCAGTGTCAAACCGGGCTGGTCGGTCAGGATGACGTCAGCCTGGAGGTGAGGAGATTCCGGGGCGCGCGGAGCCTGGGCAAGCGCCACCTCCACGCCATGGACCTGCCAGACATCGTAGACGGTCCCCGGGTCCCGGCCGAGGGCTGTGAACAGGCGGCGGCGGTTTTCACTGACGCGCTGCGGGTCGTCGCCCACCGTGCCGCCCAGGTTGAGCGAAGCCCACGGTTCGGGGCTGGCGCCGCCCTGGCGGGTAAACATGGCTTGAGATAGGGTTTTGTCGAAACTCTCGAATTGGAAATAACGCAACCCGCCGCTGCTCTGGAAAGACATAGACTTTCAGGCTTTGAGAATGGCGAATTTCTTGGCCAGCGCCCGGCGGGATTCTTCCATCGTTTCTTCCATGAGCGGGATGGTGAACCAGGCCGTTGACCAGCCAAACAGGAAACCGGTCAGGGAACGCAGGAAAGGCGTGCTTTCACGGTACGGGAGGATGGACTGGAGGAAGGTGCCAGGTATCTGGCTGAGAAGTTGCGAAAAACCGTCCAGCCCGACCGGACCGAGGCCAACGAGTATCCAGAGGAACCAATGCAGTTTCTTGATGCGCCGACCTGAAATGGCATAGACGAGCCCGAACAGGAACATCGAACCCCAAATGGCCTCGTCGCGCTGGCAGAGGGCAATTTTGTAACCCATGAACTCATTACCCTCGAAGAGACGCGCCTGGGTGCGGCTGGGATCGTTGGAGTCCGTGATTCCGGTCGCCTCTTCGAAACTGACCACCCCGGGGACATTTGCGGCTGCGTGGGGATAAAAGGTTTGCTCGCCGAACATGAACCAGGAGCGGAAAGACCACTGGTGACAAAGAGGGCTGTACATCTTATAAACGACTTCCGCCGGGCCATCGAGTCCAGCCTTTTTGAATATCGGTGCCAGAAAAGGCAATCCGAAGTAGAGCAGCAGGAACAGGTTCAGGAGCAGTAGATAGTGTTTCGAAATCCAGTAAGAAATCCGGTCGGCGCGGGAGATCGTACTGCCGCGCGCCACATCGGCCCGGAAGCCTTTGTCATTGATGCGCTCCAGTTGGCCGAGGCGGTCGGCCGCCGCGCTGAGGGTCACTTGCAGTTCCTGGCGGGTAAACGGGGCTTTCAAGCGGAATGGACCCGCTTCCACCACCGGGATTTCCAGGCCGAAGGAGTCCTTCAATGCCGCTTCGGAATCAATATCTATCACAGTAAGTTTGTGTGGGATTGCCTCTTGCAGGCTTTTCAGGTCGGCTTCTGCCTGCTCACATAAATGGCAATCAGGTCGGGTGTAGAGGGTTACATTGAGCATCAGTCCAATCCTATGGTATCTAAAATCCCTGCAACAATAATCCCCGCAATACCCGCATGTGAAAGCGGTCGGCGATTCTGCATGATGGATAACCTTTATAGTCCAAAATTCAGGAGGGGAGCGTAACTGGCAATCAGGTTGAAGACCCCAAAGAGGAGCATCAAGCCGACGACAACCATCAGGACGCCCATTACGATTTCGACGACGCGCATCACTTTATTGTA
>JBFMCM010000275.1:0-7584 GCA_040754355.1 Chloroflexota bacterium
AGATTATCGGTGAAAGGATTTCGAAATAATGGTACAAATTTACAGTGTGCTCAGCAATGCTTACAAGTTGGATGGCGGCGCCATGTTTGGCAACGCCCCCAAGCCGGTCTGGGAGCGCTGGCACCCGGCAGATGAGCAGAACCGCATCAGCCTGGCGACGCGCGGCTTTCTGGCTGTCACGGTGAAGGTAAGAATCCTTTTCGAAGCCGGCATCGGGGCGTACATGGAGCCAAAACTTCGCGACAGGTACGGGGTCCGCGCAGCCGAGCACAGATTGCTCAAGTCGCTGGTCGAAAGAGGCCTCTCCCCGGAAGACATCACCCACATCTTCATCTCGCACCTGCATTTCGACCACGCCGGCGGGCTGCTCGGCGCCTGGCAGGAGGGCCGCGAGCCGGAACTGCTTTTCCCCAACGCTAAAATTTTTATCGGCGAAGACGCATGGGAACGCGCCACCCATCCCCACCCGCGCGACCGGGCTTCGTTCATCCCCGCCCTTCACGTCCAACTGGAAAAAAGCGGACGCCTTTCGCTGGTCAACAAGGGCGATGTGCTGACCTTCGGCGACCTCGAAGTGCGCTTCTTCCCCAGCGAGGGCCACACGCCGGGGCTGCTGTGCGCCGACCTGCGTTATCCCGGCGGCCGCCTGGCTTTCCCCTCCGACCTGGTCCCCGGGAGGGCCTGGGTGCACCTGCCCATCAGCATGGGCTACGACCGTTACCCGGAACTGCTGATTGATGAAAAGAAGGCCCTCCTGACTTCCCTGGCAGAGGAGGATGCCTGGCTTTTCTATGTCCACGATCCGGAAATGGCTGCTTCCAAAGTAAAATATGATAACGAACACAAGACCTTCGTGGCAGTTGATGCCCAGAAAGACCTGGTCATCGGCTAAAGTGAGAAACTTTTACAGGAGAAACGATGTTCGACAAGAAACGCATGAGCGACCTGAACAAGGCGCTCTCTGAATGGGAAAAATCCACCCTGGCGGAGACCATCCGGCGCACCCCGGAGCGGCAGGAGAAATTCATCACCGCCTCCTCCGAGGAAGTGAACCGGCTGTACACCCCTCTCGACCTGGATGGATTTGACTATATCAATGACCTGAACCTGCCGGGCGAGTACCCCTACACCCGCGCCATCCACGCCACCGGCCAGCGCGGCCGCCTGTGGACCATGCGTCAGTTCGCCGGTTTCGGCTCGGCGGAGGAGACGAACGCCCGCTTCAAGTACCTCCTGTCCCAGGGCGGTACCGGTCTCTCTATCGCCTTCGACCTGCCTACCCTGATGGGCTACGACACCGACGCCCCGGAGGCCGTGGGCGAGTTCGGCAAGTGCGGCGTGGCGGTCAGTTCGCTCAAGGACATGGAAATCCTGCTGGACGGCATCCCGCTGGCGGACGTTTCCACCTCGATGACCATCAACTCGCCGGCAGCCATCCTGTGGGCCATGTACATTGCCGTGGCCGAAAAACAGGGCGCTAGGCCGGCTCAACTGCGCGGCACCATCCAGAACGACATCCTCAAGGAATACATCGCCCAGAAGGAGTACATCTTCCCGCCGGAGCCTTCGATGCGCCTGGTGGTGGACACGATGGAATTCGGCTCCGAGGCCGTTCCGCAGTGGAACACCATCTCCATCTCCGGCTACCACATCCGTGAAGCCGGCAGCACGGCTGCCCAGGAACTGGCCTTCACCCTGGCCGACGGCATGGAATACGTGCGCTGGGGCATCGCCCGCGGCATGGACGTGGACGAGTTCGCCCCGCGTCTTTCCTATTTCTTCAACGCCCACAACGACTTCTTCGAGGAGATCGCCAAGTACCGCGCCGCCCGCCGAATCTGGGCGCGTGAGATGCGCGAGACCTTCAAAGCGAAGGATCCGCGTTCCTGGCTGATGCGCTTCCACACCCAGACGGCCGGCATGACCCTGACCGCCCAGCAGCCGGAGAACAACGCCATCCGGGTGGCCATCCAGGCGCTGGCAGCCGTCCTGGGCGGGACCCAGTCGCTGCACACCAATTCGATGGACGAGGCCCTGGCGCTGCCGTCCGAACAGGCTGTGCGGATTGCCTTGCGCACCCAGCAGATCATCGCCCATGAATCCGGCGCGGCGAACACGATTGACCCGCTCGGGGGCTCGTACTTCGTCGAGGCGCTCACCAACCGGCTCGAGGTCCAGGCACGTGACTATTTCCGCCGCATCGAGGACCTGGGCGGCGTCCTGCCAGCCATCGCAAAAGGGTTCTTCCAGACAGAGATTGCCGACGCGGCCTATACCTACCAGCGTGAAATTGACGACCACACCCGCACCATCGTCGGCGTGAACGATTACGTGGACGATAAGCCGCTCACCATCCCCTTGCTGGCGATGGACCCGGCGGGCTATGACCGCCAGGTCGAACGGCTCCGGACCTTGCGCCGGGAGCGCGACAACGGGCGCTTCGGCCAGGCCCTCGACCGTCTGCGCCTGGCCTGCCAGGGGACGGAGAACACCATGCCGCACCTGCTGGACTGCGTGCGCGCCTACGCCACGCTGGGCGAGATCATCGGCGTGATGAAGGAAGTGTTCGGGACCTACACCGAACCGACGTGGATATAACTATTCGAAAAAATCGGAGTGCAGACTTCAGTCTGCATTTTGCAGCGGACTAACCCTAACGGGTGCTTCGCGAAGTCCGCACTCCGAATCAACATTGATACAAAGGAGGAACAAGATGAAGATATTAGTCTGCATCAAACATGTACCCGACATGGAATCCCGGTTCATCGTCAACCAGGCGGGGGACTGGTTCGAGGAACGCGAATTAGCCTTCCGTCTGAACGAGTACGACGAGTTCGCTGTGGAGGAGGCGGTGCGCCTCAAAGAGAAACTGGGGGGAGCAGCGGATATCACCATCCTGTCCATCGGGCCGGACCGGGTGGTGGAGGCCATCAAGAAGGGGCTGGCCATGGGCGGCGACCGCGGCGTGCATATCAAGGATGACCTCGTCTACCAGAAAGACCCCTGGCAGGTGGCCTCGGCTATTGCAGCATTTGCCAGGGACAAGAATTTCGACCTCGTTTTCACCGGTATGCAGTCCCAGGACCGCGGCTCGGCCCAGGTGGGGGCAGACGCGGCGGAACTGCTCGACTACGCCTGCGTGACCACGTTGGTGAATATCGAAATCAGCGGCGATGTGGTGACAGCCCGGCGGGAACTGGAGGGCGGCATGCGCGGCATCGTACGCTTCAAACTCCCGGCTGTGGTGACCTGCCAGATGGGCTTGAACACTCCGCGTTATCCCACTCTCCCCAACATCATGAAGGCCAAGCAGAAGGAACTGCTGACCTTCCCGGTAGCGGATTTCCTGAAAGTGGATAGCCTTGTGGTAATAGAAAAAATGTACCCGCCTGAGAAGAAAGGCCGCGGCCAGGTGCTGGAAGGCGATGTCAACGAATTGGCCGATAAACTGGCGGCCATCCTGAAAGAGAAAGTACCCGCGCTCAGGTAAGGACGGAGGACACCATGAAAACACTGCTCATTAGTGAATACCGGCAGGGGAAACTGCTCGAGTCCACCTACGAACTGCTGGCCTTCGCCAAGCGGCTCAACGCGGAGAGCGCCATGCTCCTGATCGGCAGCGAAGCAAGCCTGCCCGATTTCGGCGGCAAAGTTTACTTTGCCGAGGCAGGCAAATATGGAGAATACAACCCGGACGCCCACAAGCGACTCGTGATGGAAGCAGCCCAGAAGGAAAAGCCCGACTATATCGTCTTCCTGCATTCCTCCTACGGCTGGGACCTGGCGCCGCGCGTCGCGGCTGCACTGAAGACGGCACAAATCTCGGAAATCGTCGGGGTGGTGGACGGCAGATTCGAGGTCCCGGCCTGCAACGCCAAATTGCGCCGGCTCGTCGCGCCGAAAATATCACAGAGCATCCTGACCATCCAACCGGGGGCGTTCACCTACCAGGGCGAAGCGCGCGGGACCCCGAGCCTGGAACGCGTTGACCTGGATGCCAGCATCCAGCGCATCGAATTCCTCGGTTACGAAGAAGCCGAAAAGAAGGACGTGGACCTGGCGAAGGCCGAAATAATCGTCAGCGCCGGGCGCGGCGTTGGGAAGAAGGAGAATGTCGAGGTCATCGCCGGCCTGGCCAGGGTGCTCGGAGGGGAACTGGGCGCCACCCGCCCAGTGGTGGATGCCGGCTGGGTTGACCACAGCCGCCAGGTCGGCAGCAGCGGCCAGACCGTCGCCCCGAAACTGTACGTGGCCTGCGGCATCTCCGGCTCGATCCAGCACATCGCCGGGATGAAGAAATCCGATTTCATTATTGCCATCAACAAGGACAAGGATGCGCCCATCGGCGAGGTGGCCAACGTCCTGGCGGTGGCGGATGTAATGCAACTCGTCCCGGCCCTCATGACCCGGCTGTCGAAGTGACGGTGATTTTCTACATCGAAGCATTGTTGCAGCATAGGAAGGGACGCCATGTATTTAGATTTGACTGAGGAACAGAAACTGATCCAGGAGACTGCCCGGCAATTTGCCCAAGCCGAACTTGCGCCGGCCGCCGACAGGCTCGACCGGGGTGAGGACCAGGAGGTCTTCCTGACCAACCTGAAGAAACTCGCCGAACTGGGTTTCATGGGATTGAACGTTAAGGAGGAATACGGAGGCGCCCAAGCCGGCATGGTGGCCTTCAGCGCAGCCATCACCGAGATCGCCCGCGCCTGCGCCTCCACCGCGGTGACCGTTTCGGTCAACAACCTGATCTGCAATGTAATCCAGGCAATCGGTTCGGAGGCGCAGAAAAAGGCTTACATCTCCAAGATATGTTCAGGGGAATACAAGGCCGGGAGTTTTGCCCTCTCCGAACCCGGCGCCGGATCCGACGCGGCCGCCATCACCACCTCCGCCGTGTTGGACGGGGACGAATGGGTGCTGAACGGCGCGAAGCGGTTCATCTCCAGCGCGCCCTACGCCGGGGTGTTCCTCACTTGGGCGGTGACCGACAAGTCCGCGCCAAAAGGGAAAGGCATCAGTTGTTTTCTGGTGGAGGCGGGCACGAAGGGGCTGATCGTGGGCCGGGCGGAAGAGAAGATGGGACAGCACGCTTCCTCGACGAATGAGGTCATCTTCGAGGACTGCCGCATTCCGAAAGAGGCCCTGCTGGGCAAACTCAACGACGGTCTGCGGACGGCGGTCAAGGAATTGCCCGGCGGGCGGGTGGGCATCGGTTCGCTGGCGCTCGGTGTGGGGCTGGCGGCCATGGATTACGCCACCCGCTATGCAAAAAACAGGGTCCAGTTCGGCCAGGAGATCGTCAAATTCGAGGCCATCCAGTGGATGATCGCGGACGCCTACACCGAACTCGAGGCGGCGCGCCTGCTGCTCATGCAGGCCGCCTTCCGCGCTGACCAGGGCCGGGCGTTCACAAAAGAGGCCGCCATGGCCAAGTTGTTCGCCGCCGAGGCCGCCAACCGGGCCTGCTACTCGGCCATCCAGATGATGGGCGGTTACGGTTATTCGAGGGAATTCCCGCTGGAACGCTATGCCCGGGACGTCCGGGTGACCTCCATCTACGAAGGGACCAGCGAGATACAACGCATGATCATTGCAAAGGAGATACTCAAGAGTCTCGAACAATCGTGATTATTTTGGAATTTCGTCCGGTCTGGCACACTTCGCCAGCCGTGACCTGATTTCACACTGTGCAAAGGCAATAAAATACTGTCAAAGGAAAAAGGAGGCACGTTTATGCGACCCGTCTATGTTGTCTCGGGAGGCGTTTCCAAGTTTGCCAAAGCCCGTCCCGACAAGACCTTCCAGGGTCTGGTGAAAGAGGCCTACGACTACGCCCTGGAAGACCTGGGCATCGAGCATCCGCAATTCTTCGAACTTGTGGACGGCACCGTGGCGTCCTACTTCTCCGACCATTTCACCCGCCAGTTGATGGCCGGCATCATGGTCCAGGATTATCTGGGCATGTGCCCGAAACCGGGGCACCGGGTGGAGGGCGGCGGAGCCACCGGCGGCATCTGTTTCCAGGAGGGCTGGAAGGCTGTCGCTTCCGGCTACATGGACGTCTGCCTGGCTTTCGGCTTCGAGCACATGAGCCATGTGGAGACCTGGAAAGGCAACGAGTTCATTGCCCTGGCCTCGGATGTTTCCTTCGATTACCCCGTAGGGGGTTTCTATTCCGGTTACTATGCCATGATGGTCACCCGTCACATGGCCGAGTTCGGGACGACGGTGGAACAACTGGCGCATGTTTCCGTGAAGAACCACATCAACGCCTACCATAATCCATACGCTCAGAAACGCCTGCGCCTGACGGTGGAGGATGTGCGTTCGTCGCCGATGGTGGCCTGGCCGCTTACCCGGCACGACATCTGTGTGATGAGCGACGGGGCCGCGGCGGTCATCTTCTGCTCGGAAGACGGCCTGGCAAAACTGGAAAAGGCCGCCGGACGCCGCCTGCCGCGCGTCCGCGTGAGCGGGATCGGGCGCGGCACGGACGCCATGCGCATGGCCGACCGCCCGCACCAATCCCTGGACGATTTCTACAAGTACAACGCCCTGCCCAACGAAAAGAGCGACGATGCCCGCGCCTACTACAAGGATTTATGGAAGAAGGGATTCCGCTACCCGGGTGTCCACTCCTTCCGCGCCGGGCGCATGGCTTCCTACGAAGCCTACAAGAATGCCAAGATTAATGACCCCTTGAAAGAGATAGATTTCGTCGAATTGCACGACGCCTACACCTCGTCCGAGATCCAGACCTACGAGGATATGGGCCTGTGCCGCTACGGCGAGGGCGGGCCCTTTGCCGCCAGCGGCAAGACTTTCATGCCCGGGATTGATTACGGGCTTAAATTGCCGGAAAAACCAGCCTGCGCGGTCAACCCCTCCGGCGGCCTGATCGCCTGCGGACACCCCGTCGGCGCGACCGGGCTGATGCAGGCCGTCTTTGCCCTGTGGCAGCTCCAGGGGACGATCAAGAAGCATTTTGGCGACCCAGCCCTCCAGGTCCCGAATGCGCGGCGCGGCGCCATCCACTCCCATGCCGGTACCGGTACATATGTGACAGTCAGCATCGTGGAACAGGAAAAATAGGAGCGCAGCCATGTCAAAAAAAGAATTTCCCAAGAGAATTGAAGACAACCTGGAAGGGACAATCGTTTTCAGCGTTCCTTTCCCCACCGGCGACGACCTGTCGGTCCTGAAACAGATGTCGCCAATCGTGAGCCGGCAGCCTTACTCGATTGATTACAACTACTCCTACGGCCAGGATTCTCCCTTCTTCGCCGCCCTGGCCAACGGACGGTTCATCGTCTGCCGCGAGCCGAAGAGCGGCTACACCTACGCCAACCCGCGCGGCCACGACATGTATTCCGGCCGGGAGACCGAGTGGGTGGAGATCAAGCCGGAAGGCAAGATCCACGCCTTCACCGTCTGCCACTTCGGCTCGGAGGCTTTCCTCCCGGAATGCCCGTACGTCCTGATCCTGGTGGAATTCGAGGAGTGCGATACCCTCTTCCTGGGACGCTTGATCGGCGCGGACCCGGAAGCCGCCAACATTGACTGGATCGGCAAGAAGGT
>JBFMCM010000276.1:0-7946 GCA_040754355.1 Chloroflexota bacterium
CTGTAAACTCGCTAGGATACAATCTTGAAGATGGCGATACCTGCGGTTTGCTCGAACCAAGCGATATGATTGGTACCGACCCGTTGTTGGCATGGCTGGACCTGAACGGCGGCGTCAACCTGAGCCACGCCCTCAACCCGGGCAGTCCGGCAATCGATTCCGGTGACCCCGACCGTTGCATTGACGTGGATCAGCGCGGCGTATCCCGACCTCAAGGCCTATGG
This sequence comes from Chloroflexota bacterium, assembly GCA_040754355.1. Lineage (GTDB taxonomy): Bacteria > Chloroflexota > Anaerolineae > Anaerolineales > Villigracilaceae > UBA877. Next base: position 225 of record JBFMCM010000276.1, read on the forward strand.
TGCGACCGGGGGGCCTACGAGGCGGAGGAAGGAGAAGCCACGCCTGTTCCTTCGCCCGCTGCCCTGGCACTCGAAAATGCCAACTGCCGCAAAGGGCAGGGGATCGAATTCGAAAGCATGGCCATGCTGAATGAGGGCCAGTTTTACGAAGTCAATGGTCGTACCCTGTTCAACGATTGGTGGCGGGTGGTGCTCCCCAACGGGCTTTTCTGTTGGGTTGCGGATTCGGTCGTCGAAGTGACCGGACTAATCGTTGATATTCCAATTATCGAACAAATACCCACCGATACGCCAACCCCTGCCGTTGGCTGCTGGGTGAATAAAGTCTGCGTCGTTCCCTGCCCGCCGAATACCAACCCCATCTATACCTGCACCCCATGATAAAAAGGCTGATGATGAATTCGAAGATGGCATGGCAACACCTTTCCCTCATCATTACCCCTATCGTGTTGGTTGCCTGTAGCATGCAATTCGTTACGCCCGCCGGACCGGTGTCCGGCGGGCAAGACCAGCCCGGAGATTCCACCCCGCCTGCGCCAATCTCCGGCGATGTAATTGATCCGGCCAGCCTGGAATACCTGGGCGCTTTTCGCCTGCCCGAAGGAAGAGACCGCCCGTATACCTTCGAGTATGGCGGCAATGCCATGACCTTCAACCCGGATGGCGACCCGAATGGTCCTGCAGACGGCTTCCCTGGTTCGCTCTACATCACCGGCCACGACCGCTTGCCCTACGGTGACCTGCCAAACGGCAGCCAGGTGGCGGAGGTCAGCATCCCGGTCCCGGTGGCCGCGAGCAGCCTGGAGGTCCTGAACCGGGCTGGTTTCCTGCAGGACTTCCAGGATGTCACCGCCGGGCACTTCACCGAGATGGAAGAAGTCGTCCGCACCGGCCTGCTCTATCTGGACAGCCCGGTGACGGGTCCGCTCGTTCACATTGCCTGGGGCCAGCACATCGAGCCGGACCCGACAGTTGCCACCCACGGCTGGTTCGGCCCCGACCTCTCCAATCCGGAATTCCAGGGGACGTGGTTCATCGCAGACCAATCCTGGTACAACGTCAACGACTACATGCTGGAGATTCCCGCGGAGTGGGCTGACATTTATACGGATGGGTATGTCATCGGGACAGGGCGCTTCAAGGACGGCGGCTGGTCGGGGATGGGGCCTGTGATCGTCGCGTACCGTCCCTGGGATGAGAATGGAAACCCTTACCCTGAGGGTGCCTCCATCCCTTCCATCACGCTCCTCCATTACGCCACCTCAAGCGAGACGGAGGCCATCGAACGTGCCCTGACCGGATACCAGCACCCGGACGAATGGTCTGGCGCGGCCTGGTTGACCACTTCCTCTGGCAAGTCGGCTGTTCTTTTTGCCGGGGCGAAATCGAATGGGAACAAATACTGGTATGGTTATGTCAATCCCACCGGGCCGGAATATCCCTGTGTGGATGAGGAAGTGACTGATTTCCTCACCTGCCGTCTGGAAGATGGTTCCTCCTGCCCGACGGAAGATTTCCAGGAATGTGCCAATCACACCGACTACCGCGGCTGGTGGACCACCCGCTGGGACGCCGAGTTCCTCTTCTACGACCCGGCCGACCTGGCGCGGGTGGCATTGGGCGAGATCCAATCCTGGGAGCCGCAGCCTTATGCTTTCCTTGATATTGATGAATATCTGTATCACAACCCTTCTGGTGTCGAGACGGAGATGATTGGCACTGGCGAGCAGCGTCGTTACCGCATTGGCGATGTGACCTATGACCGGCAAAACGGTTTGCTCTACGTATTGGAACTCTACGTGGATGGCGCCGCGCCGGTCGTGCATGTATGGAAAGTGAGGTAAATCCAACCTGGTTGGTTGATGGTGGGAAACATTCAGTCGGTTGATAGATTCCCTCTCTGATTCATATGTATAATGTGAAGGTCAACGTAACTTTTCCCGTCGCGTGGCGTACATACAAAGTGAGACATATACACAAAGGAGAATCGCAACATGGACAAGAGAAACCGAACGCAACTTGTACTGGGCCTTCTGCTCATCCTGGTGGCCGGCTGGCTGGTTTTGAGCCAGGTGCGCCCGGAATGGACCGACTTGCTGAGCCTGACCTTCGATTGGCCGGTGTGGGTCATGCTGGCCGGGGCTGCCCTCCTGGTCATTGGCCTGGCCACCGGAGCGTCAGATATGGCTGTACCTGCTACGATCGTGGCCGGCATCGGCGGCATCCTTTACTACCAGAATGCCACCGGCGACTGGGCTTCCTGGTCCTATTTGTGGACGCTCCTGCCCGGCCTGGGTGGTATCGGCAGCCTGCTCTCTGCCTTGATCGGCGGCACACTGAAACAGGAAGGCCGCCATGCCATCAACACCATCTTCGTCAGCATCGTCCTCTTCGCCATCTTCGCGGCCATCTTCGGCGGGCTTGAAATCCTCGGTCCGTATAAAGATTACGCCCTGATCGGCCTCCTGTTCGTCTTTGGCCTCTGGCTGGTCCTGCGCGGCGTCTTTCGCAAGCGGTAAGCAGGCAAAAGGTCCGAAAAGGAGACAAACATGAAACGCAGCAGCATTTTCTGGGGACTCGTCCTCATCCTGGCCGCCGGATTGCTTCTTCTGAAGAATTTCGGGATCATCGGCAGTTTCTTCGATTACTTCTGGGTCTTCGGCCTCCTGCTAGTCGGCATCTGGCTGATCGCCGGCGCGCTGACGCGTTCCCCGAAGGGGACCGGTGAACAAGTCAGCGTCTCGCTCGAAAACGCCACCAGTGCCCGCATCAAACTGGACCATGGAGCCGGCCGCCTGAACCTGCGCGCTGGCGCGGCCCCTGGCAACCTGCTGGACGGTGATTGCGCACCCGGCTCGGTAATAAAGACGATTTCTGAGGGCGGTGAATTGAAGGTGAAGATCAAGACCGTCCCTGATTTTTGGATGTGGGTGCCCGGCGAAAGCCGCGACTGGAACCTGTCGCTGGCGAAGGACATTCCCCTGGTCCTGGACATTGACAGCGGGGCCAGTACTGCGACTCTCGACCTGCGCGACCTGAAAGTGACCGAACTGGACCTGGACACTGGCGCCAGCACGACCGACATCACCCTCCCCGCCAATGCCGGGCAGATGCGCGTCAAGATCGATTCGGGCGCGGCTACCGTCCGACTTCGCCTCCCGGAAGGAGTGGCCGCCCAGATTCGCATCGAAAGCGGCATGGCTTCCATCAATGTGGGCAGCCGTTTCCCCAAAGTTGGCCACAATCTCTATCTTTCCCCGGATTATGCCGGTGCCGCCAACCGTGCAGACATCACCATCGAGACTGGCATGGCCACGGTTGATATCCAATAACTTAGGAGAGACACGATGAAACGGATTGACTTTCGAATTCTGCTCGGCGCCCTGCTGATCTTCGGCAGCATCCTGGGCTTTCTGGAATTGCAAGGCATCCTTTCCGATGCCTCTGCCTATTTCTGGGCAACCGTTTTTGGCATAGCCGCCCTGGTTTTCTTGTACATCTTCTTCACCGGTCACGAGAATTGGTGGGCTGCCATCCCCGGTTTTACGCTGGCCGGGCTTTCAGCGGCCAGTTTCCTGCCTGAGGGCCTGGGCTGGGACGGTTTGGCCTTCCTGGGCGGCATCGGCCTGGGTTTCTGGGCAGTCTATCTCTCCGGGCGAGAACGCTGGTGGGCGATCATCCCCGGCGGGGTTTTGGTCACCCTGGGCATCGTCTCGATGCTTTCGGAAGGATATAACCTGATCGAGACCGGCGGTATCTTTTTCATGGGGCTTGGCCTCACTTTCCTGCTGGTGGCCATCCTTGCCAATATGCGCTGGGCTTACATTCCCTCGGTGGCGCTCCTGCTGGTCGGTCTGCTGGTGGATACGCAATATGCCAGCGCCATCCAGTACGCCTGGATTGCCGTCTTGCTGATCGCCGGAGGGTTGATGATTTTCCAGGCTTTACGGAAGAAATAACATCGGAATGTAATAGGCAAACTCCCTTTGCTTCTGCGAAGGGAGTTTTTATTTTGACAGATCCTATGCCGAGTGAGGCTTATTTCTTGCGCGTCTGGAATCGTTTATAAACCCGGTGCCAGGCTTCAGTGGGATTTTCCGGCTTGGTTTTTTTATGTACATCCTTGCTGATCATGAAGGCCATATCCTCGAGCAGGCCTGATATTGGTTCATCTGGATTGGCCAGTACTATAGGTCGTCCGTAATTGATTGCTTCGACAAACGCGTCCTGAATATACGGAATAGTTACAGAAATCGGAACAGACAGTGCGCCTTCGATTTTTTCTTTGGGGAGTCCGTGTTTTGGGAAGGTGGCATTCAATACAATTTTTATTTTCTCTGGGGGGTAATTCAATTTCTGGTAGGTGTCGAGCGCGGCTGCAGCCGCACGGATGGAGGCCATATCGGGAGTTGCCATCAAGAGAATCAGGTCAGCCGCATCCAGGGAGGAGAGGGCAGTTTCACTAAAATCATGAGGCAGGTCCACAACAACATAGCCGTAATGTGTCTTGAATAGATGTATGCTGGCAGCAATGGATTCGCTGGTGATGGCTTCAGCATCGGAGGGCGAGGCTGGGGCAGAGATAAATGCGATCCCACTTTCATGTTTATTCGTTATCGATTCAAGCGCCGACATGTCCAGTTCGTTGGCGGGGATATTTCCTAGATCTGCCCAGGTGCGTTTGAGAGTTGAATTGAGCATCAAGGCTACTTGCCCTGCAACCAGGTTTAGGTCCAGGAGGACGGTAGGCAGCCTCCAAAGAGAATGAAGCCCAACTGCCAGGTTGATTGCCAGGCTGGAACATCCTGTTCCTCCGCGCAGGCTGTGGACCGCGACCAGGCGGGCCTCTTCCTTAACGGTTTGCACAGACACAGTTGCTTTGACGCTTTCTGCGCGGCGCAGGAGGGCGGTCAGACGGGCGGCCAGTTCAGCCGGTTCGAAGGGCTTGGTGATGTAGTCATCGGCGCCAGCCTCGAATGAACTGAGTTTGGCTTGCAGACCGGTTTGGGAAGACAAAACCAGGATGGGGGTCAGGGCGAACTCCGACTCGCGGCGCAACTGGCGGGCGACATCATAACCGGTGATGTCTGGCATCATGACATCCGTAATAATGATGTCGGGGTGTACAGCCCGGGCTTTTTCCATCCCGGTTGTCCCATTATCGGCAACCTCTATTTCATACCCCATCGGCTGGAGGCCGCGGGCAATGATCTTGTGATAAATCGGGTCGTCGTCAATTACGAGAACGCGCGGCATACTTCACTCCTCTTCGTCTATTGGAGATTCTCTTTTGTGGCAGGCTTTGAGGCTTCGCATAGAGTCTGCATATATTCAAGCAACCGGCGGGCTTCGTCCTCCAGCCGGGCAACCAGGGCAGGTGCATTTTCGAAGTTGGTCTGTCGTCCCATGATTTCCAGTTCGGCAGAGATCTGGGTTACAGGTTCGGCGCTGAAATTGGCGGCCAATCCTTTCAGGCTGTGGGCAGTGCGGGTGAACGTTTCCTGGTCGCCGTTTTGCAGGGACTTTTTCAACTCTTCCAAGCGACCGGGCAAGTGAGCCATAAATTCGAGGCACATCTCATTGAAAAAATCCCGATCATTGTTGAAACGGGGCAATGCCATCTCGGGATTCATTGGCAATTGAGAGGCCTCTCCTGCCTGATCGGTAATAAAGGGGAGCGGCGAAGATGCTTCGGGCATTTCCATGGACACGGGCTGTTCCTCGCCAAACAATCCAGCGTCCGCATCTATCGAGATCGGCTGGAAGACGGCCGGATGGCCGGCGTAGTCCATTTCTTCGACCGCAGGTTCTTGCACAGGACGTTGGCCTTCCCCGGACTGCATCCAGCGGTCAAGGACGTTCAATAGGACCTGGGGTTGGATCGGTTTGGAGATATAGTCGTCCATCCCGGCATCCAGACAGCGCTCCCGGTCACCTTTGAGGGCATGAGCGGTCATGGCGATGATCGGGATGCGGCGTTGCCCGGATTCCCATTGCCGAATGCGGCGGGACGCCTCGAAACCATCCATTTCGGGCATTTGAACATCCATCAGGATCGCTCCATATTGTCCCTTTTGGGCATATTGGAGGACCTGAATGCCATTTTCGACGGCATCCACAGAGAAACCAGCCTTCTGGAGCAAGATGACGGCCAGTTTCTGGTTTACCGGATTGTCTTCGGCCAGAAGGATGCGCCCCTCGCGGTGTTTTTGCTCTGCGATGGTGTGACGGGTCACCAGCCGACCGGTGCCGGGTTTCTTGGGTTCCTGGCCAAGGATGGCTACCAAAGTATCTGAAAGCATTTGCTGTTTGACGGGTTTATGCAGATAACCCGAACATCCCAGCGCTTCGAGGCGGGCCGCGTCGCCGCGCTCGCCCATGGAGGTCAGGATGATGATTGCAACATTCTCCCCGACCGGATCGCTCTTGATGGCGCGGGCGGTCTGCTCGCCATCCATGTTGGGCATTTGCATGTCGAGCAGGATAACCTGGTACGGATCACCTTCGCGATGGGCCAAGCGGAGGAAATCCAATGCTTCAGCGCCGCCATCTGCCGCGCTCACCCGGCAGCCGAAACCGGCCAACATCCTGGTCAAAATCAGGCGGTTGGTGGCATTATCGTCCACACAGAGGACGCGCACACCTTTCAAATCCACCCGGGCAGCAGGGATATCAGCCGGCTTTTCAATCTGTTTCTCGAAAGGTATGACGAACCAGAATTCGCTGCCTTTTTCTTCTTCACTTTCCACGCCGATCTGCCCGCCCATGGCTTCGACCAGTTGCCTGCAGATTGCCAAACCCAAACCGGTCCCTCCATAGCGGCGCGTGGTGGAACCATCTGCCTGGGTAAAGCGGTCGAAAATGGCGGCCTTGCGATCTGCCGGGATGCCGATGCCTGTGTCCTGTACGGAGAATCGCACGGTCGCCTGAGTCTCGGTCTCTTCCAGCGGGATCGCCCGGATGACGACTTCGCCCTGCTGGGTAAACTTGATTGCATTCCCGGTCAGGTTGACGAGGATTTGCCGTAATCGGGAGGGGTCACCAATCAGGTCTGTCGTCAGGTCGGGATGGATCAGGCAGGCGAGTTCCAGACCTTTTTCCTGGGCGCGCTTGGCGAGAGTATATGCAACGTCCTCTACCGTTGTGCGCAGGTTGAAACTTATTTTTTCAAGTTCGAGCCGCCTGGCTTCTATCTTGGAAAAATCGAGAATATCATTGAGAAGTGCCAGCAAGGCTTCAGCACTGTGGAGGGATATGGTCAGGAATTCGCGCTGTTCCTGCGTGAGTTGGGTTTCGAGCGCCAGTTCCAGCATCCCGATCACGCCGTTCATCGGGGTGCGAATTTCGTGACTCATATTTGCCAGGAATTCGCTTTTCGTCCGGCTGGCTTCCTCGGCCTCCTGGCGGGCGCGGACGAGTTCAGAAATATCGTGATAGATGGCAAACGCTCCGACATGCTCCCCGTCCATGGTGACTGGCACGCCGAAGATTTCCACATCCACCAATGTTCCATCCTTGCGGCGGCGTTTACCGATTTTATGCACCTTGCCGGTCAGGGCCTGTTGCGTATATTGGACAGCCTCCTGCGATGTCTCTGCGGTCGTGATAAGAGTGTCCAGCATCAGACCAACGATTTCGCTCGACTCGAAACCATACAATTGCTCAAAGGCCGGATTGCAGGAGACAATCCGGCCCTGATCATCCAGTACGACAATAGAAGCG
>JBFMCM010000277.1:0-29287 GCA_040754355.1 Chloroflexota bacterium
CAATATCGAACCTGAACCAGGCCGCTACGAATGGGGTCCGCTCGATGCGCTGGTGTTGGAATACCAACAAGCCGGGTTCACCGGCTTGCAGATGAATACGGCCGCGCTTTCGCCATGGGCATCCTCCGACCACCCGGAACTCGGCCACGAGGGGAATACATTCCCACAGGAACAATATCTCGATGAATATGCCGCGTATGTCTCTGCCCTGGTGGAGCGTTACGATCATGATGGCATAGATGACATGCCAGGCTTGCTCTACCCAATCCACGAGTACGGCGTCGAACGTGAGTTTACCGGCTTTTGGCCTGGAACAGCCGAGGAATACGTGCGCCTCCTGAGGATTTCCTATGAAGCCATCAAATCTGCCGACCCGGAAGCCAATGTTCTCCTGGTGGCTTTGCTGATGGCAGATATTTTCGACGGCAGCCCCTCGCCCGAGGAAATCGAGCAGCGCCTGGCGGCTGAAATAGATTACATGCGTAAGAGCGTAACAGACATCCGCACCATCCTGGCTGCCTGTGATGCCTACGATATCGTGGATTTTCACTCCCTCGCCAACTACACTGAGATTCCCCTCACCGCGGAATGGATTCGCTCTGAATTGGAGGCCAACGGTTGCGGCGAGAAACCCATCTGGATTGGGGACGCGTTCTCTATGTCAGCACTTGTTGGTTATGGGGGATTCGTACCCCCGACACCTTTCGCTCCTGCTACGGTAGAGAACCGGGACGAGGTCGTCGCGGCGTTGACCGCGGTTGCCGATCCGTCCGAAGCGGATCATGCCGAGGCCCAGGCCTGGCTGTACGCGGAAATGGCGCGCAGCCTGGTACGAAAAATCGTCGTCTCGGCCGGTTCCGGCCTGCGCGGCATCAACATCGGCAACCTGGAGGACTGGAGGATGGGCGTCGCCGCGGTGGACAGGCTAGCCGTCCCGATGATCGGCACATCCATGTTCATGGGCATGACGGATACCACCATCACCAACCAAAAACCGGGCGGCGAGTTGCCTTATACCGGTCAGGACTGGAGCAAGGCTCGCCACGCCGGGGACCGGCGTCCGGTCTGGTATGCTCTGTCCCTTGTCACCGACAAAATCGGCCAATTCACAACCGTCGAAAAAATCAACTTGGGAGAAGGAATCTGGGCGTACCGCTTCGAGACGCCCTCCGGTCCGGTCTGGGTGTTGTGGTACGACGATTACGCTCTTTATCTCCCTGGCGAAATACCTCCCACCCTGACCGTCAGCCTGCCTTTCGAGGCTGAGTCCGCGCGCCTCACCTTCACACCGACAGAAATCGGGCAGACCTCGCCGGATACCCAAACCCTCCAGTCCTCCAGTGGTTCCCTGACCTTCGACCTGGATACAACACCTGTCTTCATCGAGGTAAATCCATGAAACAGAAATTCCTTATTCCTCTCCTTATATTAGGCTTATCTATTCTGGCCTGTGGGACGCCGGCACCGGGTACACCCACAGTGACCAATACCCATCCGGTTCCAGTCAATTCGTCTGACCTCTGGTATCTGGTACGCGGAGATGTCAAATCTGACCAAGCCTGGGGCGTGGATGTTGGCACCCAGGGCAATATCTACCTGGCAGCCTATGAACAAAAAACAAATCAGTGGTTCACGGACATGGCAATCTACAAATTCTCGCCTGAGGGAACTCAACTCTGGCGCACCGAGTGGGGGGGAGAATTTCAAGAAAAGGCCTTCATTATTGCAGTTGACGAACCCTATGTTTACATCGGGGGCTTAACACACCATAGTATGAGTTTAACCGACGCCGATATGGCCGTCCTTGCATTGGATACGGAAACTGGTCAGATATTGTGGGATTTCATCTGGGGACAAGGCTATGGTTACGAGGAAGTGGATGGATTGGTGGTAGAAGAGGATGCCATCTATGTCTCTGGCTGGTCTACAAGTGAAGGTGACAATTACGATATTGCCGTTTTGAAGCTGGATCGGCAGGGAAATAAAATCTGGGAAAGCGTCTGGGGTTCATCCGGTTTCGATTCTTGTGATGGCCAGATGGTGGTTACCGCTGACAGCATCTATGTCTCTGGAAAATTCGATGCCGACAATATGTTCTTTGGCGGACATGCTTATGTAACCCAGTTTTCAAAGAATACAGGCGAGTATATACAGCATTATGTATACGATAGTATCGGAGATTCCGATGGTCTCGGTATGACCAGCGATGATCAGGCACTATATGTTGTCGGTATAGATTTTCTTCCCGGAGAAGGAAATCAATTGATCGTGCTCAAACTCGACTTCTATTTGAACCTTATTTGGGATCGACACTGGGGTGAAAATGGCGGCGAATATGTTTCGCGCACTGCGGCTTTTAATAACGCCGGAGAGATCATCGTCGCTGTGACCCAGCGGATTCCAAATACCGCTCCTTCTGACATTGTGTTCGTATTTTTCAGTCCGGATGGGAAATTATTGCATACGACCACCTGGGGAGGTTCAGACGAAGAAATTGCTCATGGCATAATCGTCCAGGATGACTTTGTCTACTTGGCCGGAGAGATCAAATACGCCCAGGAACCCCAAAATGACGCCCTGCTGATCAAGGCGGACGCGTTGACAGGAGCATTCCCCCCTTGATGTGAAAATTACTCACCCCTCCATGTTTTTTAGAGGCAGATGGATTCATCACCACGGAAGTGAAGGTAATGAATACACATATGGTTCTCTCAGCACTTATCTTGACCATTTCAGTCTGCGGATGCACTGCGTCGCCGTCCACGTCTCCCACCGAGCCCATCGTGACCAATTCTTACATGATGTTACCAATCTCCGATAGGAACTTTTTACTCGGTCTCGTCCCATCCCCCAGAAGCGTGCCGGAAACAACTTTCGACGACCTGATTGCTGCATATCAAGAGACCGGTGAAATTGCCGAAGTCAGCATGGTTTGGACCGATCCGGCCGGCATTGGCGAGTACGATAAACTTTCGCAAAACCAGGTCGTCACGGCTTTGCGGGTTTATGGACTGGAACCCATCCTGACACTTAACTTCGCAACGATTCAACAAGCGCCAGGAGAGGGACTGATATACGTGGTTGATGCACCACGGGGTGTGAATGCCGACCTCTCAGATTCAGAATTTCGAAGATTATGGATCGAAGAAGCCAAAAATATCGCCAGGGACTTCAAACCAAAATATTTCTCGCTGGGGAATGAAATCAACGATTATTTTTATTTCCATCCAGAGGATTGGGAGGAATATCTTTCACTTTATGATCAAGCCCGCGCTGAAATCAAAGCGGTTTCCCCGGACACAAAAGTATTTGCAGTTTTCTCCCTGAACCACATGCTTGAGAATAATCAATTTGATCTTCTGGAAACCTTCAACGACAGGGCAGACCTGATTGGTTTTACAACCTATCCCTGGCAAGAATATAACGATCCAATAGACATTCCCATTGATTATTATTCCCAACTTCAGGACTACGTCAACAAACCAATCGCTTTCACAGAAATTGGCTGGCCGTCCTCACAAGAGCAAGGTAGTTCGGAGCAGGAGCAGGCAGAATTCTTGATCCGATTCCTGGAGTTGACCAAAGACATGGACCTCGAAATGGTCAACTGGTTGTTCTTGCACACCCCGGAATTGAGCGGCATCGCAGCAGTTGTTTCCAGTCCCGGCACGGAAACGATCTCCCTGAAAAACGCTGACGACAGCCAGAAGGCGATCTATCCTGTGTGGCTGGCCCTGAAAGCCCTCGAAGGGCAACACGAATAAAGGAGGATTACATGAAGAAACTCATACTCGTTCTAGGCGTCCTGTTCCTCGGTGTCCTGGCCTGCGGGCAGGCCACTCCCACCCCAGAACCAGTGGACCGCTATTCCCTCGTCCCGGACATTAAATACGGCCCGGAGTCGGACTTTTGGCCGCCCACCGCCATAGACGGCTGGACTCAGCCTGTGCCGCTTCCGTTCCCGGTCAACACCACAGGCGGCGAAGACGGACCTTTCATCCTGCCCGATGGACAGACACTGTACTTCTTTTTCACGCCGGATGTCAGCATTCCAGCCGAGCAACAACTGTTCGACGGCGTGACCGGCATCTGGGTCACGCACCGTTCCGGTGAAACCTGGAGCGAGCCGGAACGCGTCTGGTTGTCCGATCCCGGCGAACTGGCCCTCGACGGCTGTGAGTTTGTCTCCGGCGATTTGATGTATTTCTGTACTGCCCGGGCAGGTTATACGGGCCTCCAATGGTTCCGGGCGGATTTCCGAGACGGCTTCTGGCAGGATTGGCGTTATGCGGGGGATGAACTCAAACAAAGCGAATACGAGGTGGGCGAATTACACATCTCCAGTGACGGGCAGGAACTGTATTTCCATTCACCGCGCCCGGGAGGGTATGGAAGTTTGGACATCTGGGTATCCCAGATGACGGAAGACGGCTGGGGATTTCCATTCAACCTTGGGTCATCCATCAACACGATCTACGATGATGGCTGGCCCTACATTAGTCCGGACGGTCAGGAGTTGTGGTTTCTCAGCCAAAGCACCAAGGGGCGCCCCGGTCCGGCTCTCTTCCGCTCCCTGCGCCAGCCGGACGGCTCGTGGGGACAATCCGAGGAGATCATCACCACATTTGCCGGGGAACCTACCCTAAGCGAAGATGGGATGACGCTGTATTTCACCCACCACTATTTTTCGGAAGATTTAAGCACCATGCTGGAAGCGGATATTTACGTTTCGTATCGAATTCCATAGCAAGAGATCCTCCCGCAGGTCTGTCCTGAGCAAAGCGAAAGACAAGAACCTGCGGGAGGATGTACATCTATGTCCCGGATCGCGAACCGTAGTATCATTCCAAGCGTGAACTTCGAACCGGCTTATATTTCCCTCCTGCACACTGGCGAACTAGAACGGCGCGCCGCTGAGGCACAAGCGCATCTCGCCTGCTGTGACCTGTGCGCTTGGGAATGCAAGGTGGATCGCACCACCCCTGGGGTCAAACTCGGCGTTTGCCGCACTGGACAGAAGACCAAGGTCAGCAGTTTCAACCCGCACCACGGCGAGGAGAATCCCCTACGCGGCTGGCGCGGTTCCGGGACGATCTTCTTTACGCGCTGCAACCTGCACTGCCAGTACTGCCAGAACTTCGACATCAGCCAGACCGACCACGGCCAGGAAATGGAAGCAGAGGAACTGGCCGCCATCATGTTGGAACTACAAGCATTGGGCTGCCATAACATCAACTTCGTTTCCCCCAGCCACGTGGTGGCACAGATCCTGGCAGCGCTGGTCATTGCCGCCCGTGAAGGATTGCGCATCCCGCTGGTCTACAACACCGGCGGCTACGACTCGCTGACCGCCCTGCGCTTGCTCGACGGCGTCATTGACATCTACATGCCCGATATGAAATATGCAGATGCGCGCACTGCCTTGCATCTCTCGAAAGCCAAGGACTACCCCACCGTCAATCAATGCGCCGTGAAGGAAATGCACCGCCAGGTGGGTGATTTACAACTCGACGAGCATGGCATTGCCCAGCGGGGCCTGCTGGTGCGCCATCTCGTCCTGCCTAATGACCTGGCGGGTACGGAGGCAGTGGTCCACTTTTTAGCCAAGGAGATTTCGAAAGATACTTATTTGAACTTGATGGATCAGTACCGCCCCGCTTTCCATGCCCACAATTTTCCACAACTCTCCCGCCCAATCACCGGAGAGGAATGCCAAACAGCCCAATGCCTGGCGCGCGAGGCTGGATTACATCGGCTTGATTGAGAAACCGTCCATAACCTACGGGCAATTATTCTGTTTATGTTGCTCGAACGTCTCAGCAAAATTGTGCAAACCGGAACCGTCGCATTTGGCCTGGAAGTAATAATAAGGTGACTCAGCCGGATAAGCAACCGCTGCCAGCGCAGGCAATCCGGGGTTGGAGATGGGTCCGGGAGGCAGGCCGGGATAGAGATAGGTATTGTAGGGGGAATCGAACTGTAAGTCAGCCGCGCTCAGCAGAGTTGTCCACCATGTATTCTGCGCAACATTGAATCCCAGGGCATACTGCACGGTTGGGTCGGTTTGCAGCTTCATGCCGATTGCCAGCCGGTTGTAGAAGACCGAGGCGATGAGCGACATTTCGTCGTCCACCACGGCCTCGCGCTGGATGATGGAGGCCAGGGTCACAGCCTGGAACACGGTCAGTCCGTGGGAGGCGAAAGCGGAAGGATAGGCGCTGGGGAGATGGGAGGCGAATCCCTGCACAAGCACCGAGACCAACTGGTCGGCAGTCGTCGTGCGCGGCAGGATGTAGGCGTCGGGGTAGAGAAAACCTTCCGCCGACGCGCCCGCCGGAATCAGGCTTTGCCCTGAGCCTATCGAAGGGTCAAGAGTGAGAGCCGGTGCGGAGGCCGCAGCCAGGAATTCCTCGGGCGTGATGGACAGGCCCGAGGTCGGGAGCGAGGCGGCAATCTCCTCCATCCGCCAGCCGGTCAGCACCGTGAAGGTCACCTCGGTCAGTGTTGCGGATTGTAGCATCCCGGCGATGGATTCCGCGGATTGTGCTGGGCTGAGACGGTAGGTGCCAATCTGGATGTAGGCGTCCATCCCGGTCCAGGCCAGGTAGATGCGGAATGTGCGCGCATTGGGAATGAGTCCGGCAGCCTCGAGACGGTTTGAAATAGAGAAGGCATCTTCCCCCGCCTCGATGATGAAGAGTTGTTCCGCGCCGTTGGGGTCGCGCGGCAGGGTCAGGTCGGAGGCGTTCCACATGAGTTCGAGGCCGAAACTGAAACGCTGCCAGGAGGTAAGCGCCGGACTGGGAGGGCCGAAGGAATTTTCGGCAGCCAGAGGAACCGCAAAACCCACGAGGAGGCCGGCAATGACCAGCGAGGCTAAAAATAGAAGAGTGGACAGACGGGAAGAACGACGACGCATAGGATTGACGATTTAGGATTGAGGATTGGTGATTGAGGATTGAGGATTGGCGTCCAGATAGGATTGGAGAAGAATCGTGGCAGCCAGGGAGTCGAGGTGACCGGAGCGATTCTTGCGCGTGACGTTCATCTCGAGGCGTACTGCGCGGGCGTCGTTTGTCGTAAGGGCTTCGTCCCAGAAGACGACCGGTAAATCGGTTTGGGATTTCAGGCTTTCAGCAAAGCGAATAGCGCGGCGGCCCTCGAATGTCGGCTGGCCCGAATCATCGAGTGATTGCCCAATAATGATGAGACCGACCCCGTGCTCCCGCGCCAGTTCGGCCACGGCAGCCGCATCCACCGGGCGCGAGACGTGCGCCAGGACCGTCAGCGGGTTGGCGATGGTACTTGTTGGGTCACTGATGGCGAGGCCGATACGTTTGGAGCCGGGGTCTACGGCAAGAATTTTCATAAGTTAGAGAGAAGAGAACAGAGAGCAGTAAGCGGTGATTAGTTGTCGGCTTCGATAACGGTGATGCGGAACGGAATGAAGGGTAAACGCGGCCACCAGGCAGGTGTGACAGCGATATATGGTGAGGCAGTCAAAGGCAAGGATTCTTCCAGCCGTGAGACTGCGGTCTCGGGCTCCAAGCCGCTGACCAGCAAAGCAGCGGAGGCCGCGTCCACCTGAGCGCGCAGGGGGCGTTCCAGCGACATCTCCCATTCAGCCATGCCGTCCAGGATGGCAATCTCTCCCTGTTCCAAAATGACAGGCTCTCCGAACGGAGCGAACCCCGCCGGAAGGTCGGCGTCCAGCGCGGCCAGGGCGAGAGATTGTAAATCCTCCAGGCTGGCATATTGACCGGAACATTCCACTTCCATCGTCAGCGACAGCGTCTCACCTGGTTGACCTTCGGCAGGGAAGAATGTTTGAGTGACTGCGTTTGCGATGAACGTATCGAGAAAATATACCGCGTCAGCCGGGATTAATCCGTTCAGGCTGGCTTTGCACTCTTCCGCCAGGCTATCCATCAACGCTTGCTGTAAACTTAAGCGGTCTACCTCGGTCGCCGTCGGGAGGCTGGTTTCGGTACCCCCAGTCATCGGCAGGGGATTGGTCACCGACATGCTGGCACCCAGCCCACCCTCGATGGCAGTGATCGTCCCGGCGGACAGATTGCCATCCGGACCGGCTTCCACTGCCTGCACCGCTACCTCCAGCCACTCCCCCACCCCTGCCGGGAGGACGATATCCTCCTGCGTGGCAAAACGGACCGGTGGGCTGGTCAGTGTGCGGACGACTGTCCCAGCCGGAATGCCCACAGCCGACTCGGTCAGGTTCTCGAAGCGGACGCTGCCCGCCGCGTATCCATAGGCGACCGTCATCATCCCACTGGTCGGCATGGTCTGGCTGCCCGTCACGGTGGCGGATTGCGAGTAGGCCGGGACATTGCCTGCGACGTTCACACTGGTCACGTCGGGGCTGGCGCGGACGGTGAGAGTCAGGCGCTGGGTAGTCGTCAGAGGCGTCAGTTCAACCGTAGCGGAAGGCAGGAACAGCAGCAAGATGGCCGCTACGGCCAAAAATCCCAGGGTAAAAAACAAAAATCGAAAGGCAAAAGAGGATTGCCAACCCGGCAAACGAGGCCGAAGGGTTTCCCTTGCCTGGCGAAGATCGGTTCGCTGGGCGCGGCGTTGAGGATGAAATGGAGCGGGCTCCTCCCCCCAGTCGGCTCGCTGGGCAGCCGCGGAAGTGGAAAAAGCCGGCAGGCCGAGGCTGGTGCACAGGGCGCGCGTCTCGGCAGAACGCGTCACCGCGGCCAGTTGCGCTCCCAGCGCGGCAGCATGTCGTTTCAGCCGGAGCAGGTCGAAGGTCCGGGCGAGGATGCGGGCGCGATGCGGGAAGACCAACAGAATGCGCGGCGCCTTCGTCCACGCCATCTTATCGCAAACGGAGATTACGTCATCATGAATGTCCAGTTGGATGACCTGGGTTTTCATCGTCCCCCATTATATCTTAGGGGCACGAACTAGCGTGCCTCTACAACCACCGCATCTCTGAGCGTTCGAGCGTGCGGTCCTTCCAGGTGGCTGTGCCCGTGGCAGTCTGGACAAAGGAACGCAGGGCCACCAGCAGGAAGAGAAGCATGGTGAGCGGGTAGAAAAGCACCATGTAAGCCGGGAACTTGAAGCGCCGGTAGGCCGCGCTCCAGAGGAGCAGGGAAAGCGCAACAGCCAGCGAAGCGGGCTCCGGTTCCAGCGGTGTAAGCGGGTGGCGCAGCCAGCGCGAGACGAGGGCGAGGATCGGTTCGAGGAAGGTCAGCCCGATCAAGAGCCAGGCAAACAGGTAGGGCAGGATGCGGAAATCGAAGACCGCGAAAATGCTCTTTCCGAAGCCGTTGACCGCTTCCCAGAAGCCCCGGTACATGCGGCAAGAGACGTGCTGTGTGCCATCCATGAGCCGCCATTCGAAGCCGCCGCTGATGATGTTGCGCCCCAGGCAGACATCGTCCACGATCTCTGTGCGCACCGCCTCGAAGCCGCCCACTGCTTCGAAAGCCATTCGACGGAATAGCATGAACTGGCCGATGGTGATCGAAAGCGCTGACCAGCGCAGTCTCTGCACCAGGCGGAGAGGAATGAAAGTCAGAATTCCAAAGCCGATGAACGGGACAACCAGTTTTTCGCCCCAGGAGACGACATCTTCGTGCGGAAAGGCCGTCACCAGGTCGGCGCCCTCGGCAAGGAGCGCTGAGACGCTGGCACGCAGCATGTCGGGAGTGTGACGAGTGTCCGCGTCGGTAAAGAGGAGAAGATCGCCGGAGGAGGCCTGGTAGAGTTGCTGACAGGCCCAGTGTTTGCCCAGCCAGCCCTCCGGCAAGGGCGCGCCGTTCTGGACTTTCAGCCCGGGATGTGTTTCGAGCAGCCGGTCGAGAATGAGGCGCGTCCTGTCCGTGGAATGGTCGTCCAGGACGATGACTTCGAAGTCCGGGTAATCCTGCCCCAGCAGGGACTTGACGCAGGCCTCGATGTTGCGTTCTTCGTTGCGCGCCGGGACGAGCACTGAAACGTGCGGAAGTTCCTCAGAGGCAGGATACTGGTCGAAACGACGGACGGTGAAATAGTTAATCAGCGCCGTGACCAGACCAAAGGTCAGGAACAGGATGATAAACAGTGCATGAGGAGGCCAGGGCAGGTTCACGCGCCCCTCCGCGAGAGGAGATCTGTTACCCAGCCGCGCAAATGCGGACGGCGCGCCAGTTCGCGCCGATGGGTCCAGACGGTGATGGACGTGTTCAGCGCGGCCAGGGTCACCAGCCAGGTCTCGCCCAGCAGGATCGAATACCCCAGCAGGGACAGCATCCCGGCGTTGGCCGACCAGCCGTCCTCGGATTGGAGCAGGGCGAAAGGCACGGCCAGTACACCGTATACCGGAAAGGTCCACAGCCCGATCAAAGCCAGCCAGGCCCCGCCCGTTGCCCCCAGCGCTTTCCCGCCCCGAAATTTCAGGAAGGGTGAAAAGGCGTGCCCCAGCACCGGCGAGAGCGCCACCGGGATGAGACTCCACTCCGTGAGACCGTATTTTTGCGCCAGATAGACTGGCAGGAAGCCTTTTCCGATGTCAAGCAGGATGGCCGGGATGCCGGCTTTCAACCCACCGGCTTTGATGGCGTTTGCCCCGCCGGGATTACCGTCACCGACCATGCGGATATCTTTCTTTGCTAGATATTTCCCCATGAGGAGAGAAAATGGAATTGATCCTAACAGAAAACCAAACAATGACCAGGCAAAAATGTCCAACATGTCCGCCTCCGGGAATGATCAAAGTATTAATGTAAAACACAATCATCATACATCAGATGCGATTTTTCTGCTTAAAATTATTGACTTTTATCCCGGATATCCCTATACTATTCATAGGTGTTCTCGTCACTCTATTCTCTCATGCCAAGGAGGAGGAAGCAAAAATGGATGCACATCCATGGTTAGCCCACTATGACAAGGGGGTTCCGCTCACGATCGAGTATCCACCTGTCCCCATCTTCCGTTTCCTGGAGGAATCGGCCAAGAAATATCCCGAACAACCCTGCACCATCTTCAAGGGGGCAACGATTTCCTTCCAGGAAATGAACGCCATCACCGATAGGCTGGCCGCGGCTCTGGTTGGTTTGGGTGTCAAGAAGGGAGACCGGGTGGGAATCTATATTCCCAACACGCCGCAGTTTGTCATGGTCTACTTTGGCATTCTCAAGGCTGGGGGAGTGGTCGTCGCCATCGACTCACGGTATACGGCACCAGAAATTGTTCATCAAGTCAACGACGCCGGCGTCGAATTCGTATTTGTGATGAGCAATTTCTATAAAACGATGAAGAACGCCCAAGCCAGGACCAAGGTCAAAAAATTGATCGTGACGAACATCAAGGAGACCCTGCCGCCAGCGTTAAAAGTCCTATTTACGCTGCTCAAAGAGAAGAAAGGCGGCTTCCGCGTGGAACTGGAGCCGGGCGACATCTGGCTGCAGGACCTGCTTGCCCAATACAAGCCAGAAGACCGCCCCAAAGTGAACATCGGACCGGATGACACCGCCCTGTTCCAGTACAGCGGCGGCACAACAGGTGTCTCCAAGGCCGCGGAGGCCATGCATAAAAACCTGGTCGCCAATGCACTTCAGATTGTCTCTTGGATGACCAATGTAAAGACCGGGGGGGAAAGCGTGCTTATGGCTATCCCACTCTTCCATGTATACGGCATGGTAGCCGGCATGCTCTTTGCCATCTCGGCGGGCGCCAGCCTGGTGATGATACCCAATCCTTACGATATGCATGATCTGCTGACCAATGTCAAGAAATTCCGTCCATCCGTTTTCCCTGGCATCCCCAGGCTGTATAACGCCATCAACAACCGTCCCGATGTCATCGCTGGAAAATATGACCTCGGCTCGATCAAGGCCTGCATCTCCGGCTCTGCGCCATTGATGCGCGAGACGAAGGAGCGCTTCGAAGCAATTACAGGCGGTAAAGTATCCGAAGGCTACGGGCTGTCGGAAGCGCCAACCGCCACCCATTGCAATCCGCTGCTGGGCGTCAATAAAACCGGTTCGATCGGCATCCCCTTCCCTGATGTGGATGCCAAGATCGTCAGCCTGGAGGATGGTGAGACCGAGATGAAGGTCGGTGAGATTGGGGAACTGATCATTCACGGTCCACAGGTCATGAAGGGCTATCATAATATGCCTGAAGAAACAGCCATTGCCCTGCGAAAACGAAAAGATGGCAAAGTATGGCTCTTCACCGGTGACATTGCAAAAATGGACGAGGACGGCTATTTCTACATCGTGGATCGCAAAAAGGAACTCATCAAACCAGGCGGCGAACAGGTCTGGCCGCGCGAAGTGGAAGAAGTCATCGCCGCCCATCCGAAAGTGCTGGAAGTGGGCGTGGCCGGCATCCCCGACCCACTGCGCGGCGAGGCGGTCAAAGCCTGGGTGGTGGTCAAGCCCGGTGAAACCCTGACCGAGGACGAGGTCAAGGAGTGGTGTTCCAAGAGCCTGGCGAAATACAAAATCCCCAGGCAGGTCGAATTCCGCACCGAACTCCCCAAGACCACCGTCGGTAAGACGCTCCGCCGTGAATTGGTCAGGCAGCATCTGGAGGCGGAAAAGAAATAACGCCTGAGTCCGCTTATTAAAAGCAAAACTCCCGCAGTTTCATTTTTATCTGCGGGAGTTCTTTTTCAGCGGATCTTGAAGATGGTCATCAATTTCATGGCCAGGTTCAAATCACCCGATAGTTTCAGTTTGCCCTGCATGAAAGCCTGCATACCGTCCACTTCGCCGGTGAAGATTTTGACATAGTCGGTTGAATCGGCAGACAAAGTCATCTTCGGGCTGGGATGGGTGCCTTGTTCGACGGTACATTTGTCGTCTTTGATGGTCGCAAACCAGTCACCGGCTTCCGCGCCGCTGAATTTGAACTGGATGACTGCATCCAGTCCGGGGGCTTTTTCCGGCTGGAACGCACCGGGCATCTTGGACATCAGGTCAGCAACTGTGAGAGGCATAGGATTCTCCTTTTTTGGTGGCCCTTACCCCAACCCCTCTCCCTTTGGGAGAGGGGCAAGGGGTGAGGGAAAATTCATTGTAAATTCTCGAATATCGCGGCTGCGCCCATGCCCCCACCGATGCACATGGACACCATGCCATACTTCGACTTGCGCCGTGCCATTTCGTACACCAACTGGACCGTGAGCTTGGCGCCCGTGCACCCGAGCGGATGCCCCAGGGCGATCGCGCCGCCGTTGGCGTTGACCTTCTCCGGGTCCAGCCCGACCTCGTGCACCACTGCCAGGGATTGCGCTGCGAAGGCTTCATTGAGTTCGATGATGTCAATGTCGTTGAGCGTCAGCCCAGCCAGTTTGAGCGCCTTCGGGATGGCAATTACTGGTCCAATGCCCATGATCTCCGGAGGGACGCCGCCCGCAGCAAAGGCGACAAAGCGCGCCAGGGGCTTGAGTCCCAAAGCCTGGGCCTTCTCGTCAGACATGACCACCACCCCAGCCGCGCCATCGGATACCTGGGAGGAATTTCCCGCCGTAATCGTGCCACCCTCCTTGAAAGCAGGCTTGAGTTTGGCGAGCGCCTCCAGGCTGGTGTCGGCGCGCGGACCCTCGTCCCGTTTCACCGAGAATTTCTTCGTAGCCGGTTTACCATCCGCGTCCAACTCCTTGATTTCCACGTCAATTGGGATAAGTTCCGGGTCGAAGCGTCCTGAATTGACCGCGGCCGAGGCGCGTTGGTGGCTGCGCAGGGCAAAGGCATCCTGGTCTTCACGGCTGATGTTGTATTTCACCGAAACATTCTCGGCCGTCAAACCCATGTTGGTGTAGTAGTGCGGCAGTTCCATGGCGAAGTGCGGGTTGACCGAGAACTTATAGCCCATCATCGGCACCATGCTCATGGACTCGACGCCGCCCGCAATGGCTATCTCTTCCTGGCCCGACTGGATGGCGTAAGCAACATGGGCAATGCTCTGCACACCGGAGGAACAATAGCGGTTGATGGTCTCGCCGGGAACCGAATCCGGCAGGCCAGCGCGCAGGGCCACCATGCGCGCCATATTCAGTCCCTGCTCTCCCTCCGGGAAGGCGCAGCCGAGGACAACGTCGTCTATTGTTTTTGGGTCCAGGTTCGGGGTCCGTTGGAGCAGTTCGCGGATGACCGCCGCGCCCAGTTCGTCCGGGCGAACGGTTGCCAATCCGCCGCGTTTGCCTTTTCCAACAGGTGTGCGTACTGCACTGACAATTACGGCTTCGCGTGTCATTGTCTACCTCCATTCCTAATTCCGCAGCGGTTTGCCGGTCTGAAGGAGGGCAAACATACGCTCGTGAGTCTTTTCTTCGCCGCACAGCGACAGGAAGGCCTCCCGCTCGAGATCCAGGAAATACTGCTCGCTCACCCAGGCCGGGCGGGACAAATCGCCGCCGGTCATGACATTGGCGAGTTTCCTGGCAATCACTTCCTCATAGGCGGTGATGTATTTGCCTTCCTTGTACGTCCACGCGCCGACCAGCAGGTTCGCCAGGGCGTCGCGACCGGCCGCATAGAGCAGTTCCGGCGCGGGCGGATGGTAACCTGTCGCAGCCATGTGCAGGACTTCGCGCTTGGCTTCCGCCAGCAGGTGGTCGCGGTTCAAGACGACGCGGTCGGCTGGCCCAAGGATGGCAAACTGGCGTGCTTCCTCCGCGCTGGTGGCAACCTTGGCCTGCCCGATCTGCTCGAAGACCCTCATCAGGAAGGGGAAGACCTCCACGTTGGGCAAGCGCATACCGGGACCGACGATGCGGCGTATCATCTCCTTCGTCCCGCCGCCGGCCGGGATGACACCCGCGCCTAGTTCCACCATGCCGATGTATGTTTCCGCAGCCGCCACCACCCGGCTGGCGTGCAGGGTGATTTCGCAGCCGCCGCCCAGCGCCAGCCCGGCCGGGGCAACCACCACCGGCTTGGGGAAGTAGCGCATGCGCATGTTCATGTTCTGGAACTTCCTGACAACGCCATCCAGCATCTCCCACTGGCCGGATTTAGCACCCATCAGGATCATCGCCAGGTTGGCGCCTGCGCTGAATGTTTCCGCCTCACTGCCGATGACCAGACCGGCGAATTCGCCCGCGGCGTGGTCCATGGCCTCGTTCATCATGTTCATGATGTCGTCGTCAATGGCGTTCATCTTCGTCCGGAACTCGACCAGCGCCACATCATCGCCAATATCGTAGAGTGCCGCGCTGCCGTTCTCGGCAATCACCTTCTTCGCCTGACGGAGTTCCGAGAGCACGATCAGGCCGGGCTGGCGCGGTATCGTGGCATATTTCTTTTTATTGACATCATACACGCCGACCTTGCTCCTGCCCTTGTATTTGTAGAATGTCGCGCAGCCGGACTTGAGCATCTCATCCACCCATTTGGCCGGTGCGTACCCCGCGGCTTTCATCTGCTTGATTGTTTCCTGGACCCCAAGCATATCCCAGATCTCGAAGGGACCGGCCTCGTGCATGAAGCCCCAGCGGACGGCATCATCGAGCGGCTTGGGCGTGTCGGCCACTTCGGGAATGATGACCGAAGCGTACTGAAATCCCTGGTAGGTCAGGGCACGCACCAGGTCCGCGGCGCGATCTGATTCGGCCAACAGGACCTTCAGCCGGTCTCCCAGTCCCTCGATATCTTTTGCCTTGCCGACTGAGTCGAAACGCGGCTTCGACGGCGGGATGTGCTCCAGTTTTTGCAGGTCGAGCGGCCAGAATTCCTTCTTGCCATCGTCTGTGCGCACTTCCTTGTAGAAGCCGACCTTGGTCTTGTTGCCCAGCCAGCCGCGTTCGACCATGTTGTGGATGAGATTGTTCGGCTTATTGGCCGTCAGATAAGGCATGATGTATGTATCGTACGGCACGGCCTCTTTCAGGTTCACGCCGACATGCTCCCACACATCCACGCCGACCAGGTCAATTAACCGGAAGGTGGCAGTTTTTGGATGGCCCATCAACGGTCCGGTGAGGGCGTCCACCTCGTCAACCGTGTATCCGTTCTCGACGAAGTAATTCAACGCGAACGCGCCGGTCCCGAAGGCAACCCTATTACCGATGAAATTGGGCGTGTCCTTGCACAGGACAATGCCCTTGCCCAGCCGGTATTCACCGAACCAGGCAATGAACTTGGTGACTGCAGGCAGGGTATCAGCAGTCGGGATGACCTCCAGCAGTTTCAAGTAGCGGGGCGGATTGAAGAAATGCGTGCCGAGGAAGTGCTGTTTGAAGCCCTTCGAGCGCCCGTCAGCGATATCCTTGACCAGGATGCCCGACGTGTTAGTGCTGACGATGGCCTCTGACTTGCGAACCGCGTCTATGCGCTCCATCAGACTTTGCTTGATTTTCAGGTTCTCGATGATGACTTCGATGATCCAGTCCGCTTTGGCTATGGTGTCGAAGTCGTCCTCGAGGTTGCCCAGTTTGACCAGCGTCGCCAGGTCGGAGGACATCAGATTGGCCGGGCGCGCTTTGAGACAGCGGTCCCAGCCCTCGGTCACGATTTTATTCCGGGCAGTCTTGTCCCCGGCCGGCGCGTCCTTCGGGACGATATCCAGCAGCGTGACCGGCACGCCGGCATTTGCCAGGTGCGCGGCCAGCGAGGCGCCCATCGTCCCTGCGCCGATAACAACGGCGGAATTAATTTTATAGTTCATGGCGACTCCTTATCTCAACTCGCTGCTGCGGTAACCAAGCAGTTGGCGGGCCACCACCAGCCGGTTGATCTGGCCGGTGCCTTCGTAGATGTCGCTGATCTTGGCATCCCTGAACCATTTCTCCAGCAGATGTTCGCGGTTATAGCCGAGCGGACCCATGATCTCGACCGCCTTCTGCGTGATGCGGTTGACCACGTCCCCGGCGCGGACTTTGGACATCGAAGATTCGAGCGCGTTTGGCTTGCCGTTGTCCATCATCCAGACCGCTTTGAGCACCAGCCACCAGGCCGAACGCAGCATGACTTCCATGTCAATCACGTCCTTCTCGATGGAGGTCAATTTCTGGCGCGGCAACCCATAGCGGATGGTGACGCCGCGCTCGGCGAGCATCTCCTTGAGCAGTTCCAGCGTGGCGCGCGCCAGACCGATGGCCTGCGCGGCCACGATCGGCCGCGTCGCGTCGAACGTCGCCATCGCGCCCTTGAAGGAGGTGCTGGCTTTGTCTGTGATGACTTCCGGGCTGCCGAGGATATTCTCGAACGGGATGCGGCAATCTTGCAGGACGATGGTCACCGTGTCGCTGGCGCGGATGCCGAGTTTGTGTTCCATGTTCGTCACCTGGCAGCCGGGCGTCCCGGCCTCGACAACGAACGGCCTCATCCCGGCGCGTCCCGCCGAGGGGTCAATCGTCGCCCAGACGACGATGAAGCCTTCTGAATCCAGCATGGCCTTGTGCCCGGCAGTGACGAAGATCTTCTCGCCGTTCAACACCCACTCGTTCTTCTCCTTGTCCAACACCGCCGTGGTGCGGATGGCGGCCGTGTCCGAGCCGCACTGCGGTTCGGTCATGCACATGGCATCGAAGGTGGGCTTCTCGCCGCGGAAGCGAGCCAGGAAGCGCTCCTTCTGCTCCGGAGTGCCGGTAGCAGAGACCGCCGCCGAGCCCAACATGCCTCCGGGTGTATCCAGGTAGATGCCGGCGTCGCCCCAGGAGAGCACCTCCACCATCACGGCGAGACGCTGGAAGCCGAAGCGCGGCCCCTCCTTCTTCCCCTCGCTGGCGGCCATTGAACTGCCGCCCATCGCCCGCGTGGCGGTGTGCATGAAGTTGATGTAATCCCAGGGAATCTCGTGTTCGTGTTCATCGAAATAACGCGAGACCGGGCGCATCATGTTGACCGCCACTGTCTCCACGACATTGCGGATACCGGCGATCTTTTCAGGAATTTCGAAGTCAATCATGGCAATCCTCCTTTGGCCTATACCATAGCCAGACCAGTGAACATGGCGAAACCGCGCCCGTTGCGCATCCACAATTCAACCGGGTGGTCGCGGATGTACCCATGCCCGCCCAGGATTTGCACGGCGCGGTCGGTGACCATCATCACCATGTCAATTGCCCCGGTCACAGCAAGATAGGCCTTCTGGCTGGCGTCCTCCTTCTTGTTGTCAATCGCCCAGGCCGCCTCCCAGACCAGCAACCGGATGGCCTCGATCTCGGTGGCCATCTCTGCAAACATGAAAGCGATGGCCTGCTTCTGCGCCACCTTCACGCCGAAGACGTCCCGCTCCTTGGCATAGTCGCGGGAATATTCGAATGCTGCTTTTGCCACACCGATGGCCATGGCAGCAACTGCCACCCGGCTGGCATCCAGGATCGGGGCGAAATCTCCGGGCAAGAGATACGACTTGGGGACTTTCACCCCCTCCAGTTTGACTCGATAGAACGGGACGGCATTCAACCCCAACAGTTTTTCCCGTTCTTCCTGGACCTGGAGCCCGGCCGCGCCTTTCGGGACAATGAAGCCTTTCGTCTCCTTCTTCGATTTCGCGAAGATGATCATCGTTTCAGCCTGGGCTGCAAACGGGACAAAGGTCTTTTCGCCGTTCAGGATGTAGTCGCTGCCCTCGGCTTTGGCAGTCGTTTTCAGGACATTCGGGTCGAAGTCGAAGACCGGCTCAATGAGGGCGGCGGTATAAGGATTCCACTCCGCGGCGATGACGGGAGGCAGGTATTGCTTCTTCTGCTCCTCGCTGCCGGCCAGGAGGATCGGCAGCGCGAACAGGCTCGGGGTCCCGATGGCGAATGCGCCGGCCAGGTCTCCATAGGCGAATTCCTCGGCTGCCAGCGCGCCGGTCAGTGAGGAACGTTCTCCAAATCCGCCGTAAGCCTCAGGGATGGAAGCGTGCAGGATGCCCAGTTCCCAACCCTTGTTGATCAATGGCAGAGGAAGTTCCTTCTTTTCTTCGGCCTCGTGAGAGGCTTTTCGGAGTTCGTCCGTGGCATAACGCCTGGCCGTTTCGATCAGCAACTTTTGCTCGTCGGATGGTTCGAAAGAATACATGGCTCCTCCTTTTAATTTGGGCTGTTGACCTTTATGACTTGAGTATCGTCACTTTCTTTACAATCGGATCATCAATTTGCTGGTAGCGGATGGCAACCGGAACGTTATCAGAATCCAAACTGTCCACATTCACAACGCGCACCAGCCCGCGGTGATACAGGTATTCAACGTTGGCCCCCGCCTCTTCGATGGCGAGCAGCACATCATACCCGCTCACCCTGCCGAAGAGTTCCCGCGAGACATCCATGATGGTGTGCGGCTCGGAAAGAAATTCCAGCACCTTTTGCAGACGAATGGCATGCAGTTGTCGAATTTCATCCACACGGGCGGGTAAATCCACAATCGGGTCATTGTGACCTGTCAAGGTTGTAGATATTCCCTTTGCCCAATCAACAAGCAGTTCAAGCGAATCAAGATAATGTCGCAAACCTGCCCAGTGAGTCAACCTTTCAGGCCACTGATGAGGCGAAATTCTGTCCAATACATGATCGCCGCTGAAGAGAACGTCATGCAGCCGGATGACGACATGACCCGCGCAGTGACCCGGGACATGCAGCATCTCGAATGGCCCGAGGCGCATTCCCATGCTCTCATACGTCATATCCACCGGCACGGAATGAAAGAGTAATTTGTTAATCCGATACAGTTCGAGAATATTTTGGTGCTTTTCCTGCGGGAAACCCGATTCGAATAAATAAGCCTTCAGCCGGTTCTCGGCCAGTGCCACACGCTCCTCGTAACTGGTCAGGCTGCCCAAGTCGAGTTCGTGAATGCCAACGTGGGCCTTTGTGCGTTCCTTTAGGAACGCCAGCCCGCCGAAATGGTCTATGTGCCCGTGGGTGATTAGGATATGGGTCAAGTCCTGGATGCGAATTGTCCGTCCAAGCATACGGCTGGCTTGCTCGAACCCCGCTTCCAAATCGGCATTGGAATCACCAAAACCAGAACCGGTATCAATCAGAACGTTGTAACCATCCACCAGGACCAGATAAGCATAAGCCCAGAAGTTTGGGAAAGCGTTCATCGGGATGCGGTTAATCCGCGCGCCGCCAGAGGTTTCGAATGTCTTGAAGGTGTGGGAAATCTTCGTCGAGGGAGTTTCCATCTCAGCGTACTCGCAATCCATCCAAAAAGAGGGCTGCAAATTGATCGGAGATGGTTTCGATGGACAAAGGACCCTCGGCGTGATACCAGGTAATCGTCCAGTTCATGATCCCCAACAGAGCCTTTGCGGAAAGCGCCGGATCAGTTTCACGGAATGCGCCGCTCGAAATTCCCTCCAGGAGCAAATCACGCCACAATCGTTCGAAGCGATCGCGGCGCGGGATATGACGGTCACGGTATTCCGGGTCGAGTGAGCGGTGCTCGAGCAGGAGGACCACCGCCAGGTCAGCATGTTCAGCCAGGCTGGCCAGATAAACGCGCATTCCCTGGCGCAATTTCTCTTCTGTTGACAATTCCTGGGAGAAAACTAACGAAACGCGCTCGGTCAACAGATCGAGCGCCTGGTCGAGAAGGTCGAATAAAATTTCCTGCTTGCTGGAGACATGATGATACAGGCTGGCTTTCTGTAAATTGACCGCCTCGGCAATATCCTGCATCGAGGCGGCATGAAATCCCTTTTGGCTGATGATCTGAGCAGCAGCATCAAGAATATGTTCGCGATCCATATGTTCCTACCGACCGTTCGGTAGATTAAGAGTACCAAAATTGGAATCAAAAGTCAATAGTTTTTTCTTAAATTACTCCCAATTGGTGTTTTTCAACTGAATCAGGTCGCGCATATGGATCAATTGATGACCATAGATGGATATGATCATCGTCTCGACACTCACCTCCCCCAATGCTGGGTGTCGTCCAACTTTGTCCAATTGACCTTCATCAAGCGTGCCGATCCACTCAATGGTCTGACGGCGAGCCTGGTCAAGTGAGTCGAGCAAGATGTTCGGCGATTGGCCTTCCAACCGATTTTGTTCCTCGGCATTAAAGCGATTGATGTCCAAATCCGGCGCGGCACCCGGGCCTCCATCGGCAACATTTTCGGCCAGGGCAAGCAGTTGCCTCTCGGCAGAAACAAAATGCGCCAATAGATGGCGGACTTGCCAGGCAGGCTCCTGATAAAGCGTTTTCTCCCATTGCTCCGGCGTCAAGGCGCTGAAGAACTCAAAGGTCTTCTGCCGGCCTTTCTCCAACTTTGCAATAAGTTCAACTACTCTAGGGTTGGTCATCCCAAGTTACTGTTTCTCGCTCAACCAAGCCCTGACGCTCCCCAGCGCCTCGGGTAGTTTGGCCGCATCTTTCCCGCCGCCAAAGGCCAGGTGCGCGGCGCCGCCCCCGCCCGCGCCAAGTTGACGCGAAACGTGCCCGACCAAATCACCGGCCTTGATGCCTTTCTTGATCAGGTCGTGACTCACCGCCGCCATGACGATCACCTGTTCGCCGTTGGCCGCGCCGATCACGCAGATGCCTTTCTCCGGATATTTCTCGCGGAATTTGTCGGCCAGCGCGCTTAGCGTGTCGTTGTCTGCGCCGGGGAGTTCCAGTGTCAGCAAATGGACATCATTATGCATCTCTACGCTGGCAAGATGCGCATCGAAGGTGGAAAGCGCTAATTCTGTTTTCAGCGCAGCCACCTGCTTGCGAGCCGCGGCCAGTTCGTCCTGCAAGGCGTCCACACGCGCTGGGACCTCGTCCACGGCGGATTTAAGCGAGGCAGCCGCCTGCTTGAGTGACTTGAAGCGTTGAGCGATCAATTCATACGCGCCGCGCCCGGTCACCGCTTCGATGCGGCGGATGCCGGCCGCGGCCGAAGATTCGGAAAGGATGAGGAACGCGCCCACGTCCGAGGTCTGCTCGAGGTGCGTGCCGCCGCAGAGTTCGTAGGAATATGGTTTGGAGTCCGAGGGCTTGCTCCCGGCAGCCGACGGCAAGCCGTCGGACTCCAAACCGATGGCAATCGTCCGCACCGTGTCACCGTACTTCTCGCCAAAGAGAGCCATGGCCCCTTCAGCCACTGCCTGCTCGCGCGACTTGACCACCGGCCTAACCGGCATATCTGCTGCCACGGCTTCGTTGACCAATTTCTCCACCTGCTCCACCTGTTCAGGTGTCATGGCCTCGGGATGGTTGAAATCGAAGCGAAATCCATCGGGGGCTACGGATGAACCAGCCTGGCGGGCTGTCTCGCCGAGCACCTTATGAAGAGCAGCATGCAGCAGGTGCGTAGCGGTATGATTGCGCATGATGTCGTGGCGGCGCGCCGCGTCCACGCTGGCAATTGCCAAGTCGCCTGCTTTGGGATGGCCAAAGATCACCTCGCCCACATGGACGATTGCACCCGCCGAGGGCTTGCGCATCTCGTCCACTTCGATCTCCCAAGAGCCATCCATGGCTCGAATGATGCCCGTGTCCGAGACCTGGCCGCCGGATTCGACGTAGAAGCCGGTTTTCGGCAACAGGACCTCGACACGGTCTCCAGCGCCGGCCTCGTCGAGAGATTGCCCGTCGGCCACCAACGCCAGCACCGGACCCTCGACCTGCATCCATTCATAGGGTTTGTACTCTACCCCGTGCTTGCCAAGTTTACCGGATTTCTCGAGGTCTTTGACGATCCTGGCGTAGAACTTGGCATCCTCTCCGCCCATCCCACCCATGGCCTTACCGGCGCCCGAGGCGAGGCGATGTTCTTCCATCGCGGCGCGGAAACCTGCCTCATCAGTGGTTGAATTCTGTTCCAGTGCTATATCTCGGGTTATTTCAAATGGCAATCCATAAGTTGCATACAGTTCAAATGCTTTCATTCCATCAACTTCATACTCTCCTCGGGCATGCAATTCTTCTAAATAACCTGTTAGCGACACTTCTCCGACTTCAATCGTTCTAGCAAAACGATTCTCCTCGCGTGTCAGGTTGTCCAGAATGGAAGCGCTATGCTTGACCAATTCGGGATAGAAATCACCATATGAAGCGATGATTGCCTCAGCGGCTTTTGCCAAGAAGGGTTCGTGTAAACCAAGTTTCCTCCCGAAGCGCGCCGCCCGGCGGATGATCATACGGCAGATATAATTGCGCCCCACGTTGCCCGGCACGACGCCATCCGCGATGAGGAAGGCCGCCGCCCGGGCATGGTCGGCGATGACGC
Source organism: Chloroflexota bacterium (assembly GCA_040754355.1). Classification (GTDB taxonomy): domain Bacteria; phylum Chloroflexota; class Anaerolineae; order Anaerolineales; family Villigracilaceae; genus UBA877. The sequence goes on from JBFMCM010000277.1 coordinate 23,116, forward strand.
GGTAGGGGGTGAAATTGTCGTACATTTTTTCGGGCGAGTCGCCGGTCAGGGCACGCACGGCGTCCAGGGCGCCCTGGAAGAGGTCAATCTTGTAATCCGAGTCTACACCCTGAAGCACCGAGACGAGGCGCTCGAAACCCATGCCCGTGTCCACGTGGCAGGCAGGCAGCGGGTCCAGGGAGTCCGGGCCGGTGCGGTTGTATTGGATAAAAACGTTATTCCACAATTCCAAATAACGCTGGCATTCCCCGTTGACGCCGCATCTGTGCGGTTTCCCGGCCAGGTTATCGAATTCTTCGCCCCGGTCAAAGTGGATTTCCGAGCACGGCCCGCAGGGACCGGTCTCGGCCATTTCCCAGAAGTTTTCCTTGCGCCCAAAGAACAGCACGTGGGAGGCATCGAAGCCGGGCTGCTGTTTCCAGATATCGGCTGCGTCGTCATCAGTGGGGATGTTGCCCTTGTCGTCTTTGAAACAAGTGGCGTAGAGTCTATCTTTGGGCAAACCCCAGACATCGGTCAGGAGTTGCCAGGCCCAGGCGATGGCTTCCTTTTTGTAGTAATCGCCGAACGACCAATTGCCGAGCATCTCGAAGAAAGTGTGGTGGAAATCGTCGCGGCCGACATCCTCGAGATCGTTGTGTTTTCCGGCTACGCGCATACACTTCTGCGAGTTGACGGCGCGAATATAGGGGCGTTTGTCCGTACCCAGGAAAACATCCTTAAACTGAACCATGCCCGCATTCGTAAATAAGAGTGTGGCATCCCCGCCCGGCACAAGCGAAGCGGACGGCACGAACGTGTGCTGCTGCTCGACGAAAAAGTCTATGAAGGATTGACGGATTTCCGCACCGGTTAACTTCTTCTGAATCATTCTGGCTCCGCAAGCATTGAGAATGGGCGAATTATACCTAATTCACTTGAAAGTTGCAGATGTAAGAGTCTTCGCCAATGACCATCGGTCTACTGTCGTATCCATTCGTCAATGATACATACATGCGAAAGGGACACATTATGCTCGAACCAAAAACCCGACCACACATCTCTGCCATCCTGCCGGCCTATAACGAGGCCCGCAACATCCGCGCCGTGCTGGAAGTGCTGCGCCAGTCCGATTTCCTGGATGAAATCCTCCTCGTGGACGACGGCTCCAGCGATGAGACGTTCCTGATCATGCAGGAATTTGCCGGGCAGGACAGCCGGATGCGCCTCCTGCGCCATACAAGGAACGAGGGGAAAGGCCAGGCCATTTTCACCGGCTGGAAAGCCGCTTCCGGGACCGTGCTCCTGCTGCTTGATGCCGACCTGAAGAATCTCACCCCCGGCCACTTGCGCGCCCTGCTGGCGCCCGTCCTCGACCATCGGGCGGATATGACCCTCGGGCTTTTCTGGGGCGGTCACATCCATACCGACCTTTCCCACTGGGGCGCTCCTTTCCTGACCGGCCAGCGCGCCCTGCGCACCGGGATCATGAAACACGTTTCTTACGAAGCCGCCCGCGGCTACGGATTCGAAATTGCCCTGACTGTGGCTGCCAGCCAGAATAAGTACCGCACCCGCATCGTTCCGATGAGCGGCGTCTGGCATCCACCGAGCGAGTTCCATCGCGGCGGCTGGAACGGGGTCAAATGGCGGGCGCGCATGTACGCCCAGATTCTGCGCGCTCTCTGGGTTGCGACGCGCGAACGGTATCCACAAGTGGTAGAATTCTTCTCATCCATCCTGAAACCGTAAACGAGGAAAGTCATGCGCCTCCGTCTGTATTCTCTTCTTCTGTTACTTGCCTTGCTCCTGGCTGCCTGCGGTGGCTCACCTGCCAGCCAACCCGATTCCCGAACAGCCGTCTTCGTCCTTGTGCTGAATGATGTGCAATTCCGCCCTACGGAAGACGAGCCTCTCGCTCCGGCCTCTGTCGGCCTGCAACTGTACGTCAGCGGTCAGGCCCAGAGCGGCAGCGACGGACGGGCACGGCTGGACCTCGCCCCGGAAGGCACCGTCGTCCGCATCGGGCCAGATACGCTCTTCACACTCGAGGCGCTGGAGACGGATATCACCAACCCGCTGACCCGGCTGGGTCTGCTCTTCGGGCAGGTCTGGATCATTCTGGCGGGTGGCAGCCTCGAGGTCCAGACCCCGTTCGGGCTGGCGGCAGTGCGCGGCAGTTACATGTCGGTCGGTTTCGATGCGGTCCAGGGAATGGTGGTCACCTGCCTCGAGGGTCATTGCGCCCTCGAAAACGACGCCGGGAAGGTGGAACTGACCGATGGTCAGGTCTCGACAATCGCCGAGGAGGGCGCGCAGCCTTCTCCGCCCGAGGCGATGGATGAGCAAGGATACCAGGATTGGCAGGAGGCCAGTCCGGAAGCGGCCGCGTTGCTCTCGCCCGACGAACCGGACGAACCGCGTTTTACCGATACGGGGGAACCCATCCCGGAGGAAGCCAAAGGCCGCCTGAACACCCAACCATTGACCTTTACCTTGACCAACAACTGCACCGACCCGGCCTTGAGCGAGGTGTTCGGGGACTGGCTCTGGCAATTCGAGCGCCTGCCGGATGAAAACGGTGTTGGCTTCACTGAGCATATAGTGATTCCGACCGGGCAAACCGTTTCCGGGTCGCTGCCGGCCGGGCAGTACATCGTCACCGATTGGTTTCCCAACGGTGAGCAGCATGGTCCGGCGCTGACGAACTCAGACGATATAAGCCTGCAGGTCCAGAATTGCCCCGAGGGCGGACAGCCGCCCCAGCCTCCGTCTGGCCCATAATCCATGTCCCTAAAACTACCTGCACTGTTCCTGGTTTGCCTGCTCCTGGTTGCTTGTAAACTCCCCAGCGGTGACAACGGCCTGTCGTTTGGTCTGACAGAGGAGCCAACTGTCACCGAGTCCCCGGTTCCATATACTGGATGCTATTTCAACTGGGCTACCCAACCCCTGCCTGACCTCAGCCTGGAGGTCCAGGCTGCGATGGAGACCGCCGGGCTGGAGGGTGTCACGGCCATTGCCGAAGCCTACGGAGAGAACTGCTACGATTCCCAGACCAATGAGGTAGTCTATTTCGCCACGCTGGAGACGGATTTTCGCGTCACCGTGGAAGTGGACAATCTGGAGGATACCGTCGCGCTGGGCGACATGCTGGAACTCATCCTGGTGACGCTGGATCAGTTTCCCCCCGGCGCGACTTCCGGACCCCAGCCCGGTTACATTGGGGTGAATTTCATCAAGGGCGAGGAGACTCTCTATTTATGGTTCACCGTCATTGACGGTGAATCGGCCCGGGCGCTGGGCTTGCACGGCGCAGACTTGCTCGAGGAATTGCAAAACCGGTAGAAGGCTTTTTCCGCTATAATTGCCCGCATGTCTTTCGGCCTTCTTGCTTCACCTGGCAGAGACGGACAAGCGTCGTCGTTCCGGCAATCCAATATTCTGTTTTTAACTCACCGGGAACAGGTGGGGGATTTCGCTCTCCGCTTCCATCAAATCTCTCTTCAAGAACAGATAAGCACATGACTACTCCATACTGGCTCCAAGATTCGATCTTCTACCAGATCTTCCCCGATCGCTTCGCCAACGGCGACCGCGATAACGATCCGCCCAATCTACAGAAATGGGGCTCTCCTCCTACCGGCTGGGGCTTCCAGGGCGGCGACCTGCGCGGCATCATCCAGCACTTCGACTACCTGCTCGACCTGGGCATCAACGCCCTATACCTGACGCCCATCTTCGCAGCCACCACCAACCACCGCTACAACACCAGCGATTATTTCCAGCTTGATCCGAAACTTGGCACACTGGATGACTTTCACGCTCTCGTTGATATTGCCCATCGCAGCAACGTGCGCATCGTTCTGGATGGCGTTTTCAACCATTGCGGGCGCGGCTTCTTTGCCTTCAACGATGTCATGGAAAACGGCGAGCATTCCCCTTACAAAGACTGGTTCCACATCAAGCGGTTTCCCCTGGATGCCTACAACTCCAGTGAACCCCAAAATTATCTCTGCTGGTGGAATCATGAAGCCTTGCCCAAATTGAACACCTCCAATCCGCTGGTACGCAAATATATCTTCAGCGTAGCCCGCTACTGGCTCGAACAAGGCGCAGATGGCTGGCGGCTGGATGTGCCCAACGAAATAGATGATGATGGTTTCTGGGCCGAATTCCGCCAGGTCGTGCGCGGCGTGAACCGGGATGCCTGTCTCATCGGCGAGATCTGGGAGGTGAACCCGCGCTGGGCGAACGACACGCACTTCGACGGATTGATGAACTATCCGGTCAAAGATGCCCTTCTCGCCCTGCTCCAGGGGCGCGAGAATGCCCGCCAATTCGGTGAACGCATCCAGGCGCTCCTCCGCGCCTACAAACGGGAAAATTTGTATGCCATGTACGTCCCGCTCGACAGCCACGATACAGAGCGCTTCAAGACCCTCATGGCCGGGAATGTAGATAAACTCAAACTGGCCTTCCTGTTTCAAATGGCTTTCCCCGGCGCGCCAGCCATCTATTACGGGAGCGAGATCGGAATGGAAGGCGGCAAGGACCCCGACAACCGCCGGGCCTTCCCCTGGAAGGAAGCCGACTGGAACCAGGAATTGCGCACCTGGGTCCGGACCCTCGTCTCGCTGCGCAAGCAGACCGCGAGCCTGCGCCGCGGCGACTTCATCCAGGTGCTGGCCGAGGACGGGTATTATGCCTTCGCCCGCCGTCTGGGCGAAGACAAGGTCCTGGTGGTGCTGAATGCCTCCGGTCACGCCCGCAGGATAGAGGTCCCGTGCGAAGCGCTCGGCTGGGAGGACGGACGCAGCCTTCACGGACTGATGGACCGGCAAAATTACGCTGTCACTGACGGGAAATTGTCCCTGAACCTGCCTGCCTGGCACGGAACCTGGATTGGATAGTAATGAGTTCATGATGAGCCTCTACGATAAACTGGAACGTCTCACCCGCAAGCGCATTTTCTATCTGCTGCTCATGCTCATCCCGACCATCCTGCCGCCGATAACTGCCTCTGGGTTGGGGTATCTTTTAAGTGTGTCGGATTTTTCGTTAGATGTCGCCGCTGCCCTGTTCGACTACAAATCGGTCTACGCTCACCTGATGCCTGTTCTTCACCTTGCCATCTTACTGGCGATCCTGATATTGCTCGTTTTTCGCAAGCGGGCCGGTCGCTTTTTCTCCGCCTTCGTGGTGTTGAATTTTGTCTTCACCATCCTCACACAAACGATGGTCTCCACCACAAAGTATGGGCTGGTCGTCCTAACTGAACTCTTCATCTGGTACATCATCGTGACCGCCTTGTGGATCTGGGAAATCGCCCTGCAAAAAAACGATTATTCCTTCAAGGACGGGCTGCGCCCCTGGTGGCTGCTGCCCCTGGCAGTAATTGCCTTTTGGGATCCCGACCAGGCCTGGAATCTCTCCCTCTCGTTCTTCGTGTATGGCTTTGCGCCATCCGCATTCTGCATGATCAGCCCGATCTATCTCACCATATTGATGTTCGCCTACCCGCGCGTGAATTTACCCCTCCTGCGGATACAAAGTTTTACCGGACTGATTGTGGGATTCTTGTCCCTGTTCATCTCCCTGATTCAAGCCCCATCCGACGGTATCTACTGGATCCTGCTCCACGCCCCTCTGCTCATCGTCTCGTTCTACACCTTCCGCCGCGGCTTGCGTCTTCAGCCAGACATGCAGCCTGAGATAGCAAAATAGGCGTCTTTTCCGGCGCACGGCCGGTCAATGGGAAAGGCCTCAGGTTCCTCCGGGACTGCAAGCCGGCGCGCTGGAGGCGGACAGGCCGGAGGTCCCGCCCGTAATTCTAGAGGCAAACGACGAGATTTTCTTCTTGACCTGGACACCGCCGCAACGCGGACAAGTCACCTGGCTGCCGGCATCTGTGCTTCGCAGCAATTCTTCGAAATCCTGTCCACAGTCGCTGCATGAGAACTCGAAAATAGGCATGAATTATCCTCTCGGGAAAACAGAAGTCGTTTTTATAGATTCTTCTTCCTGAAAAAAGTTGCATAAACAGGGACGACATTTTATAAAACCCTTGCGCTCCTGGGGGTTTTTAGTAAAATAGTGGTGCTCCGTCTAGGGTGCCCCCCTCACCATGGACGGAGCACTTTTTTTGCAATTTCAAAACGCCCCCACCCAAAAGGCAGTAAAATAAGACATG
>JBFMCM010000278.1:0-4200 GCA_040754355.1 Chloroflexota bacterium
AACCTTCATCCCGCTTTCCGACAAGCCGGATGGGGTTCATCTTGCAGCGCTGGAGACGCCCGTTGAAACCCTCGAAGCCTCTGCCACTGCCCTGGTCGCCAGCCTGACCTCCACCCTGCTCCCGACCCCCGAACTCCCTACGCCCGAATCCCAAGCCCCCGCCCTCGAAGCCTGGACGGGCCAGCCCACCTACACAGAAGAATCCGAGCCAGGCTTCGATTTCCGCGTGGACTACAACATCTCCAAGTGGGCGCTCATCCAGAACGAGACCGGCTTCCCGGCGCTGGCCCATCGTGACATCCCTTACTGCCAGATCGTCGCCACGGCCGGGCGCGGCCTGCCGCGCGGCTGGACGGTGGAATCCACCTTCCGCACCATCGGGTCGCTCGAATTCGAGGTGGCGGTTGCCAGCCAGGGCGGGCAGGTGCAATTCGTCAACTACTTCGGGCGATCAGGAAATATCGTGACCGGTTTCCAGGTCTCCTTCCTGGAGCAAATGGAGGCCTGCCTGGCGGATGCGGAAACCGTCTTCGCCACCCTGATCGCCGTGCCAGCCGCCACGCCCACGCCCTCCCCCACCTTCACTCCCGAAGCCTCCCCCACCCCGTAGTCAATTGCCTGGCTCCCGTGTCCCGTCTCCTTCGCCTGACCTCGCTCCTGTTTCTGCTCCTCGCCGTCGCGGGAACACCCCTGCGTCCTGTGCAGGCGCAAAAGCAGGAACTCTCCGCTTTGCAATACATCGAGCCCTTTCTCTACCCACCTTTCCCCGGCACGGCCTCCGAAGAAAGCGTCTTCGACCACTCCTCCCCGAATTACACATCCACGGATAACCGCATCGTTACGTTCAACGGCGAGGTAGCCCTCAAGAATTGTCCCTCGCCTGCACCCGCGGGCTACCAGCCTCCGCAGGCGGGCGTCTGCGACATCGGCTCGGGCATCTACTGGTCTTATGGCCTGGGCGACTGGATCGCCTACAACGGCCACGACGGGATTGACTACGGGATGCAGTACCGCCCCGTGCTGGCCGCCGCGGACGCCGACCAGGTGATTTATGCCGGCTGGCAGGACCCGCGCGATCACACCTACTCCCTCGGCCTCCACGCCCGGCTCCACCACTCGAATGGCTATACCACTGTATACGGCCACATGAGCGCGGTGGCCGTGCAATCCTGCTCCACGCCGGGCTGCATTGACCTGCCGCACGGCGAGGTGATCGGCTACAGCGGCAACACCGGCAATTCCGCCGGTCCGCACTTGCACTTCCGGCTGGGCACACCCGCCGGAAAATCCGTTGACCCCTACGGCTGGATTGACGAGCAGGCCGATCCCTGGCCCTACGACCAGCGCAACTCGCTCTGGGTGCAATACCCCAGCACGGTGGTCTACTACGGCGGGCGGACGCTGGTCTATCCCAAAGGCGAAGAATTGCCTTACCCATCTGCTTCTCAAGGCGGCGTTACCGTGGACGACAGCAGTCCCCTCTTTTCGCAATCCCCGGCCGGCTGCCTTTCCACCGCAACCACCACGCCCGCCCAAAGCGAAGGCGGGGCGATGCGCTACGTACGACCCAGCATTACGTCTGCCACCTGCACCGCCCGCTGGGATTTCCCGCCCGAACTGGGCGCGGGCTGGTACCAGGCCTATGTCCGCATCCCGGCTGCCCACGCCACGAGCGAAGGGGCGCGCTACGTCATCGCCCACGGCGGGCAAACCAGCCTGGTGACCATCAACCAGAAGGTCTATCCCAATCCCTTCTATGTTTCGGACGGCTGGGTTTATATCGGAAAATACGAGTTCCTGGATGGTGCCAACGAGTACATCGCCCTCTCCAACCTGACAGACGACACACCTGCTACCTATGCCGGCCTCGAATTGGGCGTGGACGCCGTGCGTTTCATCCTCGTCAGCGCGGCTCCTCCAACAACGACGCCCAGCAGCACGGTCACACACACCCCATCCCTGACCCCCTCCCGGACGCAGACCTCGACGAAAACCCCTTCGCCGACGCCAACATCCACCTTAACCCGGACACACACTCCAACCAGCACTTCCTCCCCAACGTTGACTTCCATCCTTACCCAGACTTATACCCCAACCGATACCCCGTCCATGACGCTGACGCCCAGCTTGACGCTGACCTTCGCCCTTTCCTGGACTTACACGCCTTCCCCGACATCCTCGCCTTCACCAACTATCACCCCCACATTTACACCCTCGCCTACAAGTACACCTGCACTTCCCTTCTACCCGTGTTCTGGTTTCTTGCTCATCCCTGCCCTGTTTCTCCTGATGACGCGCCTTGGCCGGCGCGTACGCCTACAAAACAAACAAAACCTGCCCGATAACGGCGGGCAGGAAGGAGGTCCGAAATGAAACGCTTGCTTTTGCCTGTCCTGCTGGCCTTCGCCCTGGCGGCCTGTGTCCCACCAGCCCCCGAGACCGTCACCATCAACGTTTATTTTCAGGATGTAGACATGTTCGTCGTGGGCACAGAACCTTATGAGAAGGCCGTGACCCGCACCATCCCGGCCACGGATGACCTGCCGCACGCCGTCCTCGAGCAGTTGTTCCTCGGCCCCACGCCGGAGGAGCAGGCCGAAGGGTTGGCGCTCGTCCTGAGTGGTTCCACCGGCTTTAGCGATTTCCGCGTGGAAGAGGGTGTGGCGCACGTCTACCTGACCGGCCAGTGCAATTCCGGCGGCTCGACCTATACCATCGGCAACCTGATCTCTGCCAACCTGTCGCAGTTCCCCGAAATCCAGTGGATCAAGATCTACGACGAGAACGGTGAAACGGAGGTGCCTGAAGGGCAATCCAGTTCCATCCCGTTCTGCCTCGAACCCTAAATCCTTACTGGTTCAAAAAGGAGACCCCATGAAACGCTTGGTGCCCGCTTTCTTCGTCCTCTTGCTGGCCGTGCTGGCGTGCAGTATCCCCGGCCTGCCAACGGATAAACCTCCTGCCACCAAACCGCCCATCACGGAGCCGCCGGTGACCGAGCCTCCCCTGCCAACCGGCCCGCTGCCGAGCGGGTTTGTGATTGCCCCGGACCCCACCGGTATCGTGTTCTACGCGGCGGACGGCAGCGTGACCGGCAGCCTGGCCACCGGTGATCTGGGCTACATCGGGCCGCAGTCGCTTCATGTGGCCGGAGGCACCGCCGGAGGCATCCCGCCTGTCATCTATTTTACCTGGCGCGACGGCCCGCCCCAATTCTTCCTGAATACCAGCGGAGCCGAGTCCATGTTGATGGAACAACCCGATTTCTACCGTCTGGGCGGTGCGCCTGGCTCATCCTATATTGCCTATTCGACCGCCGCGTATACCGATGCAGGCCTGCTGACCCGGCTCTATATCGGCACCCCGGCCACCATCGCGGCGGCCGCGCCTGCTGTGGACATGATAGAACCTGGCGGGTTCGGTTTGAAGCCGCTCGCCTTTCGCATGGAAAGCGGCGCGCCGACCGGCATCTGGTACACCGGCTGCCTGTATGGCATCGGCGGTGACCTGGTCTACGATCCCTGCAACCGGGTCACCTTCCTCGACTTGAACACCGGTGTCAGCAGCGAATTGGTGGGCGACGGTTACAATCCATCACAACTGTCGCCCGACCATACCTGGGTGGCCTACGCCCAGCCCGGCGGCGGGATGCCGCTTACTATCCTAAATCTGCAGACCGGCGCGAACTATACCTTCCTGATCTGGCCGGCCAATGACCGCGGTTCCGGCGACGGCGTCTTCTCGCCGGATAACGCCTTCGTCGCCTGGATGGAAGGCAGCGGCTATCGCATGGACGAACCGCCCACTTTCCACTCAATCGTCAGGCTGGGCACCACTGACGGCCTGCCCTTCAGTGACTTCGAAGCCGCCTCCTTCAACGCAACGGCCGGATTCTCGGTCGTGTGGGCCAATCCGGTCGGCTGGCTCGACAATGACTCTGTGCTCATCCAGGTGGGCGGGGTTGATTGGCACGATAACGCCGTCCTCCTCCTTGACTTGTCGGGCGTTATGACGTACCTTGCCAGCGGCAATTTTATTGGCCTGACCTATCCATAGAAGGTTCAGCAACATTACATTTTTTCAAAATGCGAGTTTCAAATCCCTTCCCCTGCCTTCTAATCCAAGTAGAGGTAGGGGAAGGGCTGTATTTGTATGGCGTTTTCGACTTTGAAAGCCATTAACAAAGCCGGCGCGACCGCT
>JBFMCM010000279.1:0-4723 GCA_040754355.1 Chloroflexota bacterium
ATGGACAGGGCAGCCTCTTCCCCTTCAGCCAGTTTCGCCAGGAAGTGGCCGACCTCGGTGATGCTGGCCTTCTCCAGGGCAGCGGTGGGACGCGCCCCCAGTTCCAGGTCCGCGATGAGACGCTTGGGGGAGACTTTGGCCTCGGCGCGGGTCTGCTTGTCATCCACATAGGTCTGGCGGGCTTGCAGTTTCTTGTAGAAGCGATCCACCTGCCCCTCGATGTCAATGATGCGTGCCTGCTCGCCGGAGAAGAACGGATGGCATTTCGAGCAGACTTCGACGCGGATTTCCTTCTGGGTCGAACCGGTGGTCCAGGTGTTTCCGCAGGCGCAGGTCACCTTGGTGTCGGTGTAATAGGTCGGATGAATACCTTGCTTCATGGAGTGTTCCTTTCGCCGGGACTATTTCGCTTCCGCCGGCATGACATTGACGCGCTTGCGTCCCCTGACGAAGTCATAGACGACGACGCCGTCAATCACCGCGAAAATGGTGTCGTCCTTGCCGCGGTCTACATTGATACCAGGCAGGATGCGCGTGCCGCGCTGGCGGATGAGAATGTTGCCGGAAAGAACGCGTTCCCCGGCGTACTTTTTCACGCCCAGGCGCTGACCGGCGCTGTCACGACCGTTGCGGCTGGCGCCGCCACCTTTTTTGTGTGCCATAGCAATTACCTCTTTCCTTACTTGGACTCGTTCTTTTTCGCGGCGGGTTTCGTGGACGTCTTCCCTTTCGGGGAGGATGTCTTGGCGGCCGGCTTGGATTCTGCCTTTCCCTTCGGGGAGGTGGCCTTGGGAGCCGGCTTTGCCTTGGCCTTTTTCACTTCAGCCTTCTTGGCAGCCGGTTTCGCTTCGGCCTTGCCTTTCAAGGAGGGTGCTTTTGCGGCTGGCTTGGCCTCTGCCTTCGCCTTCGTGGAGGCTGTCTTGGTCTCAGCTTTCACTGCCTTTGGCTCTTCAAACTTCTCTATCTTTGCTGCCATCGGCTCCGGTTCCTTGACAACCAGTTTCGCCCCGCCGATCTGCTGGACCAGCAGGCGGGTGTAGTTCTGACGGTGTCCGGTCTTGACGCGGATGCGTTTCTTCGGGCTGTAGTTGAAGATGGTCACCTTCTTGCCCTTGAAATGCTCGACCACCTTGGTCCAGACGGGGCTGTCCTTGACTATCGGGGAGCCGACGGTCACGTTTTCCCCATCCGCCAGCAGGAGCACCTGCTCCAGTTTGACGCTCGCACCGGCCTCAACCGGCAAGCGGTCCACTTCCAGCGTGCCGCCTTCGACGGCTTTGTACTGCTTGCCGCCGCTTTCAACGATTGCGTACTTCATCTTTCACTCCTGGTCTTCGCTTCGCCGCCCTGCCTGCGGGGGGATACCCATCGCCTGCGAACGGGGAAGCCGGGATACAAACGGACGCCCCAGCCTATTCCGCCGGGGCAGAAGCGAGCGGTATTATACATGCAAGCCGGGGAGGTGTCAACGTCCGACGCGGTTACTTTTCCACAGCAACCGGCGCTTGCTTTACCGCTCGTCTCCTCTCCGCATAAGCCAGGAGCATCTGCACCACGCCCAGCAGCAGGTCGAAGGCCAGCCCCAGCCCCATCACCACACCCAACATAATCCAGAATCCGTCAGGCTCGAAGGTGCGGGCCACCATGGCGCGAGCATGCCATAAAATACCTGCGCTGAAGTATTCCACGCCAACTGCAATCAAAATCCCGCTGGCAACAGCCAGGGTGCGCGCCAACGCCGTCAAACGCGCCCCGAGACCGATTGGCAGCCAGTTATTCAAAGTAGTGTCCAGGGTCAAGAAAAAGGCGAGCAGTATGAACACCAACCCCGGATAGAGGCCGGTCATCAGGCCCTGCGGTTCGAAATTGCGAATCATGAAAAAGGCCATCGGTGAGATAAAGAACATCACCACCGAAAATAGGACCGTCCGCCAGGGCAGCAGCATCAACGGCGGCTGCAGGCCCGGGACAGCCTTATACAACATCTTGAATAACCACGCAAACAAGAATCCCAGACCGCCGCCGACCAGCAGGCCAACCAGGACGATGACGACTGTGACAAGGACATGTTGAAGAATAACCTCGGTGAGTTCCATCGCATTCTCCTTTCTCTCACAGATTTTATAGCACAACTCACCTACATTGACAACAACCCATTGACAAACCTGCCGCCTTCCGCTACCCTAGAGGCATGACCGATTTGACGCCCGCCCAACTGGAGATTGCCCGGTCCCCGCTGGATACAAAACGGTTCCTCGCCGGACCTGCCTCCTGCGGCAAAACGGCAGCCGGGGCGGCGCGCCTCGAGTTCCTCCTGCAAAGCGGCGTACCCGGTGACTCCGTCCTGATGCTGACTCCGCAGCGCACGCTCCAGGAACCTTACCTCGACCTGCTCCGCTCCCCTGAACGCGGGGCCGGCGGCGAGGTCACGCCCGCCACGGTCGGCGGGCTGGCGCGGCGGACCTGTGACCTGTTCTGGCCGCTGGCAGCCGAGTTCGCCGGGTTTGCCCATCCCGACCGGCCGCCTGTCTTCCTGACGCTGGAAACGGCGCAATATTACATGGCCCGCCTGGTGCGCCCGTTGATACAGGATAAGGGTTATTTCGACTCCATCACCATTGACCGCAACCGGCTCTACTCCCAGATTATAGACAACCTGAACAAATCTGCCGCGGTCGGTTTCCCTCACACCGAGATCGGAGCGCGGCTCGATGCTGCCTGGTTCGGCGACCCGGTCCAGCGCCGCGTCTACGAAAACGTACAGGAATGCGCCAGCCTGTTCCGGCAGTATTGTCTCGACCACAACCTGCTCGACTTTTCGCTGCAACTGGAAGTATTCCTCAACATCCTCTGGCCGCAGGAGATCGTTCAGAACTATCTCATGAAATCTTATCGGCATCTGATCTACGACAATGTCGAAGAGGACATCCCGCGCGCCCACGACTTCGTACGTGACTGGCTGCCGGAATTCGACTCCGCCCTGCTCATCTACGACGAGGGCGGCGGTTACCGCCGTTTCCTCGGCGCAGACACGGGGTCCGCCCTCGCCCTGCAAGAGTTATGCTATGACACAATGAGGCTCGACAAGAGTTTTGTCACAAACGAGGACGTTGCCCGGCTGGCTGTATCGCTGGTCGAAGCCATCGCACCCGACCACGAACTTCTCAATTCCCAATTCGCGCCAATGCAGGCAGGAGAAACAAGCAACGGGAAGGCCTACTCCTTCCTGGTCTCCCGCTTCTATCCTGAATTACTCGACGCCATCGTTCAAAAGACTTCATCCCTGATCAACGAAACTGGAATCCCGGCTTCCGAGATCGTCATCCTGGCGCCTTATCTTTCGGACGCTTTGCGTTTCTCGCTGATGAACCGCTTAGAGGCCGCCGGGATTCCCGTCCGCTCGCACCGTCCGTCGCGGTCGCTGCGTGACGAACCTGCCAGCGACTGCCTGCTAACCCTGGCTGCCCTGGCGCATCCCCCCTGGGGCATCCACCCGACACGTTACGATGTCGCCAAAGCCCTCATGCTTTCCCTGGACATGGACCTCGTCCGCGCCCAACTTCTGGCTGAGATCGTCTACCGCCCGAAAGACGTGCGTCTCTCGACGTTCGACGAAATCAAGAGCGACGTGCAGGAGCGGATCACGTACGTTTTGGGGAACCGATTTGCGACCCTGCGCGATTGGCTGATGGCTTATCGGGAAAGCGATCCGCTGCCTCTTGACCATTTCCTGCGCAAACTTTTCGGCGAGGTGCTCTCCCAGGCAGGTTTCGGTTTCCATCATAACTATGACCATGCCCGCGTGGCCGCCAGCCTGATCGAATCGGTGCGCAAATTCCGCCTCGCCATGGAACCAGCCGAAGAGGGTCTCGACAACCTGGGGCGGGAATATTTCGCCATGCTGGAGGACGGCGTCATCGCCGCCCAGTACCTGGAAGGCTGGCAGGCTGCAAACAAGGACGCGGTACTGGTAGCCCCGGCGTACACTTTCCTGATGATGAACCGACCTGCGAGTGTCCAGTTCTGGCTGGATGTGGGCTCCTCCGGCTGGACCGAGCGCCTGTCCCAGCCGCTGACGCATCCCTACGTCCTGTCGCGCGCCTGGGAGAAACAGGAACCAGGTCGGCTTTGGACCGACGCGGACGAGGTGGCCGCCCAGAGCGACGCCCTGGCGCGGCTGGTTACAGGTCTGCTGCGCAGGTGCCGGAGTCATGTCTACCTGGGCCTGGCAGAACTGGGCGAGAGCGGTTTCGAGCAGCGCGGCGGACTGGTGCGCGCCTTCCAGCGAGTGCTGCAGGAGGAGGGTCGGGAATGACTTTATTTACCCTCCGCCCCTCCCAAACTGACATCCTCCGCTACCGCGGCGGGAAGATGGGCATTTCCGCCGTCCCCGGCTCGGGCAAGACCTTCACCCTGAGCGCCCTGGCCGCGCAGATCATCACCAGCGGCGCGCTGGCGCCCGACCAGGACGTGCTCATCGTCACCTTGGTCAACACTGCCGTGGACAACTTCGCCAGCCGCATCGGGAAAATGATCGAACAGCGCGGCCTGATCCCGCACCTGGGCTACCGCGTCCGTACCCTGCACGGGCTGGCGCACGACGTCGTGCGCGAGAAACCCGCCCTGGCCGGGCTGGAGGAACGCTTTTCGATTGTGGACGAACGCGAGGCCGATTTCATTCGCAAGGAGGCCGCCAACGCCTGGCTGGGAGCCAACCCCGAGG
>JBFMCM010000280.1:0-2268 GCA_040754355.1 Chloroflexota bacterium
CGTCTGCATCACCGAGGGCATCCCGGTGCAGGATATGATGCGGGTGCGCGAATACCTCGACCAGAAACAGGTCAGGCTCCTCGGTCCGAACTGCCCCGGCCTGCTGACCCCCGGCGAGGCCAAAGTAGGCATCATCCCCGGCGACATCGCCATCCCCGGCAACGTGGGCTGCGTCTCGCGCTCCGGTACATTGACCTACGAGGTGCTCTATGCGCTCAAGCAGGTCGGCTTGGGCGCTACCACCTGCGTGGGCATCGGCGGCGATCCCATCAATGGAACCAATTTCATAGATTGCCTGCGCATGTTCGAAGACGACCCGCTCACCGAGAAAGTTGTCATGATCGGTGAAATCGGCGGGACGGACGAAGAGAAAGCCGCCCAGTTCATCGCCAAGCACATGACCAAGCCGGTCGTCTCGTTTATCGCCGGGCAGACCGCCCCTCCCGGCAAACGCATGGGACACGCGGGCGCCATCATCGAAGGCGGCGCAGGCACGGCAGCCGACAAGGTCAAGGCGCTCGAAGCGGCTGGCGTCAAGGTGGCCAAGCATCCCGAAGAAATCCCCTCCCTGCTCAAATAAAAACCAATCTCCCGGCGCCAAAACAACGCCGGGAGATTTTTTAGTCCGTATTTTGTATTTATTCGATGACTATTTCTGCTTTGCGGCCACGAAGTCCACCGCATGGCCGACTGTGGTGATCTTCTGGGCATCCTCGTCCGAAATCTGCGAACCAAATTTATCCTCGAAAGCCATGATGAGTTCCACTAGGTCGAGCGAGTCGGCTTCCAGGTCCTCGCGGAAGCGAGCCTCGCGAATCACCTTCTCGGGGGGAACGCCCAACAAGTCCACGATAATTGCCTTGACCTCTTCGAATGTGTCTGCCATTTCTGCCTCCTGTGAGATGTGCTGGGCACAATTGTACCCGTTTCACCGGTATAATTCAATACAAGGAACACAGTCTCATGCCAAAAGTTGCGCCGATAGACCAACGCAAGGCTGACCACATAAAAATCAATCTGGAACAGGACGTCCGCTCCGCGCTGACGACCGGACTGGAACGTTATCACTTCGTCCACGAAGCGCTGCCGGAAGTGTACCTCGAAGCGGTTGATCTGACCTGCATCCTGTTTCGCAAAAAACTCAGCGCGCCCATCCTGGTCTCGTCCATGACGGGCGGGACCGAAGAGGCCGGTGAAATCAACCAGCGCCTGGCCGAGGCCGCCCAGGAAGTGGGCGTAGCGATGGGAGTAGGCAGCCAGCGCGCCGCCCTCGAAGACCCGAAGCAAATCCCAACCTACGCGATCACTCGGAAAGTTGCTCCAGACATCCTGCTCTTCGCGAATCTCGGCACGGTTCAACTGAACTACGGCTACACCATTGACCACTGCCGCCGCGCCGTGGACATGATCCACGCCGACGCGCTCATCTTGCACTTGAATCCCTTGCAAGAGGCTGTGCAGGCGGGCGGCGACACGAACTTTGCCAGGCTGGCGAAGACGATCGAAGGAATAAGTAAGAAGTTAGAAGTGCCAGTGATTGCCAAAGAAGTAGGCTGGGGCATCTCCGAGCAGACCGCCAAACTCCTTGCCGACTGTGGCGTGGCGGCCATTGATGTGGCCGGCGCGGGCGGGACATCCTGGTCGCAAGTCGAGATGCACCGCGCCCCAGACGAATTCACCCGTCAACTCGCGGCGACCTTCGTCGGCTGGGGCATCCCCACCGCGGACTCGATCCTGAACGTCAAGAAGGCTGCGCCCGATATGACCATCTTCGCCAGCGGCGGGCTGAAAGATGGGTTAGACATCGCCAAGTGCATTGCCCTCGGCGCAACACTCGGCGGGATGGCAGGACAATTCCTGAAAGCCGCGGTTATTTCAACAGAACAAGCCGTTGATATGATGAAGTTAACAAAGAAACAGATTCAGGTCACGATGTTTGCTTGCGGGGTCGAAAGGTTGGAAGGTTTGAAGGGCGGAAGGTTGGTGGAAGGTGGATAGAAACAAAGGGAAACATAAAATCAGGAGTGACACCAGCATGAATTCCAAAAAAATAACAGAACTCATGCTCCTCTCCATCGAGGCCGAACTCCAGCGTCAGGTCGCCCATCTCGACGAGCCGCGCACGCGTCCATTCTACGAGATGCTGACCTACCACATGGGCTGGACCGGTGAAGGGTCCGGGCCCGAAGCGCAGGGGAAACGCATCCGCCCGCTGCTGGTGCTGCTCACCTGTGCAGCCTGCAACGCAGACTGGAAGTCCGCGCTCCC
>JBFMCM010000281.1:0-6070 GCA_040754355.1 Chloroflexota bacterium
CCTCCCGGTTCGCTGGCGGCCAGGATGCCGGCAGCGTGGCCGCCGGCGCCGAGCGTCCCGTCCACGTAACGACCTCCGCTCTTGGGGCGTAAAGCGTGTATAATCTCTTGGTAAAGTACGGGTTGGTGCGCCAGAGACATTTCAGCGAGTCTTCAAGTCGAGGGTCGCGAAGCGTTGAGCGTTGGTCTCGGCGTCGTTGACAAGCGTCTCTTGTTCCTGCCACAGATCCGGCGACCAGATTTCGAAGTAATCGCCCTGCCCGACGAAGACGACGTTGCTGTCCAGCCCGGCGAAGTCGCGCAGGTTCTGCGTCAGCAGGATGCGCCCGGCGCTGTCGGTTGTCACATGCAGGGCATTTCCGAGGATGACACGCCGCAGGAGGCGGGCGCCCGGATCGGTAAGGCTCATCGCCATCAGCCGGTCGTAAATGACCTGGAATACATCCGGCGGCAGCACCATCAGGTTACGGTCGAGTCCCTGAATGACATAAGCACCCTCTTCCGGCAGGACGCGAAATTTCGCCGGGATGGTCAGGCGGCCTTTGTCGTCGAAGGAGTGGCGGTACTGGTTCAGGAACATACGTTCTAACTCGTGTTATTAAGCCGGAACGCCGGTTTACCGGCGTCCCACTTCGTCCCACTTTCTACCACTTATGCGCATATTTTAGCACGTTTTCGGTCAGAATTGCAAGTGGTTCTTTCGATTTTGATAGGCGAATTTTCTGGTCATTTTCTTGCCCCTTTTCCATGGTGCCTGACATCCAATTACTATCCTCCCCTGGTTGGAAAGACTACGAACTGCTCGATTCCGGTGACGGCCTGAAACTGGAACGCTTCGGGCCGTACACCTTCGTCCGCCCCGAGGTGCAGGCGCTGTGGACCCGCAGCCTGCCCGCGGCAGCCTGGGATTCAGCCCATGCTGTCTTCCAGCCGACCGGCGAGGAGAGCGGGGGGCATTGGAATTTTAAAAAACGAGTGGCTGAGAGGTGGGAGATGAGTTACGACCTCACCCCGGCCCCCCTCGGTCCCTCCATTTCTGAACCCGGAAATGGGGGGAGGCAAGGGGGGTTGAAGTTTTGGGTTATGACCACGCCAGGACGGCACCTGGGCGTTTTCCCGGAATGCGCCGCGCACTGGGACTGGATGACGGAAAAGATCAAAAACGAAAAACAAAAAGCAAAAAACGAAATCCAGGTTTTGAACCTCTTCGGTTACACCGGGCTGGCGACGCTGGCCTGCGCGGCGGCCGGCGCCAGGGTCACGCATGTGGACGCCTCGAAGAAGTCCGTCGCCTGGGCGCGCGAGAACGCCTCCCTCTCCGGGCTGGCGGAAAGGCCCATCCGCTGGATCGTGGACGATGCGCTGAAGTTCGTCCAGCGCGAGGCGCGCCGGGGGATCGAATACGACGGCATCTACCTCGACCCACCCAAGTTCGGGCGCGGCCCGAAGGGCGAGGTGTGGGAGGTCTACAAGTCCCTGCCGGAGTTGCTGCGAGCCTGTCGGGAGGTATTGAGTGAACATCCGTTCTTCGTGGTGCTGACGGTCTACGCCGTCAAACTCCCGGCCGTGCATGTGTACGAAACCCTGGGGGAGGTGATGAAAGGCCTCGGCGGTCAAATGGAATGCGGCGAACTGGTGACGGTGGAAAAATCCGCCAGAAGGGTTCTGTCGCAGGCGGTGTATTCTAGGTGGGAAAACCTTTAGACTAAGATAAAGAAATCTGATAGCATATTCCAATTTTGGTACAATTGCCCCGATGAACCCCAACCCCGAACCCGAAAAAACATCCCGGCTGGATGCGCCGCTCAAGCGCTGGATCCCGGCCAATTACGAAACCCTGCTGGTGGTGCTCATCCTGATTGCGGCGGTCGTCTCGCGCTTCTACGACCTGGGGGCGCGCGCCATGAGTCACGACGAGATCAACCACGTCATCCCCACTTACAGCCTGTACACGGGCCGCGGCTATGTCCTGGATCCGATGAGCCACGGACCGCTCCAGTACCACCTCATCGCCCTCTCATATGCCCTCTTCGGGGACAACGACTTCACCACCCGCATCCCGGTGGCGCTTTTCGGCGTGGCGACGGTGGCCGTCGGCCTGCTGCTCTTTCGACGTTACCTGGGACGCGCCGGGGCAATCGTTGCCGGCATCCTGCTCCTGATTTCTCCCTACCTGCTTTTCTATGAACGTTATGCCCGCAACGAGGCTTTCATCGTCCTGTGGGCAATGCTGCTCATCTATTCCGTCCTCCGCTATCTGGAACGCGGCGAGACCTGGACCCTGTTCCTGTTCGCCATTGCCAATGCCTTCCACTTTACCGACAAAGCCACCTCCTACATGTTTGCCGGGGGCATCTTCATTTTCCTATTCTTCTATTTTGTTGACCACGTTTCCCGCCGCCCCTGGACTCTGCCTCGCTGGCGCCTCAACTTCTTGCTGGGCGTGGCATTGGCGCTCATCCTGGTGCTCTCGGCGGTGACGGTGTATGTGGCGACGAAACCCGAAGTAAGCGAGGCCGCCGCAACAGTTGTCGCAGACGAGACAGCAGTTCAAACCGAGACGGAGAACGCCCGTCCGGCCTGGGTGCTGGACCTCGCGGCTGTGTTGGGCGTGGCCGGGCTGGGGGCGGCGGTCTGGGCCGGGGTGGCGGCTGTGAAAGGGCTTGGCTGGGCAGGCCTCCGGTCCGAGCGCCCGCTCGCCCTGTTGATCCTGCTGGGGACGCTCGTCCTGCCGCTGTTGTCTGCCATCCCGATCCAATGGCTGGGGTACATGCCGCAGGATTACACCACGGATGGGAATATCCGCATTGCGATTGCCGTCCTCGTCCTGGGCGGGATCGGCGCGGCCTTGGGGATATGGTGGCTCGGGAAGCGCTGGCTGTTCCTGGCAGCGGTTTTCTTCCTGCCCATCATCGTGCTTTATACGACCTTCTTCACCGAACCGCAGATGATCGGCAGCAGTTTTGTCGGCTTGTTTTCCTACTGGCTCGGCCAGCACGGGGAGGGGCGCGGCAGCCAGCCCCTGTTCTACTATGCCCTGGTGCAGGTGCCGATCTATGAGTTCCTGCCTGCCCTGGGGATGCTCGTGACAGGACTGGTTGCCACTTTTGGCCGCTTGTGGCGCTCGGCACCCGGCCAGCCGTTCAAGACCGCCTCAGAGACGGAAGATGACCAGCAGCCGGTCCCGATTGCTGCGCTGACGGTCTTCTGGTCGCTCTTCTGCCTGGGTATTTTTTCGTATGCCGGGGAGAGGATGCCCTGGCTGACCACCCACATCACCCTGCCGATGATCCTGGCGACTGCATGGGTCACCGGCTGGTTGATCGAGACGCGTCCCTGGAAGCGGCTGGGGGCCTGGGACTGGCGGCAGTACACGCGCGCCATCATGCTCGGTCTGTTCGCTTTGCTGGCGCTGGTCACGGCCCGCTCTGCGTACCGGGCGGCTTATATCAATTACGATTACCCCCTCGAATACATGGTCTATGCCCACGGCGCGCCCGACCCGAAGGCGCTGTACGAGCAGATCGAGGAAATTTCCTACCGCACCACCGGCACGACCGACATTGTCGTGGCGTATGACAATGATGTTCGTTATCCGTATTGGTGGTATCTGCGCCGGTACCCCAACAAGATTGACTTCGACACCAACCCTTCACGCGACTTGAGCCGGGCGCTGATCATCGCCGCCAATTCGGCCAAGGTCGGCCAACTGGCGCCGGTGACGCAGTTCAATTTTGTCGAGATGGATGGGATGCGCCTGTGGTGGCAGAACCAGGATTACTGGAGCCTGAAGTGGGACTCCATCAAGTACGAATACCGCGCTGCAATGGCGCCGGAATATTCCGAAACCGGCCAGGAGGTCCCGGAGATGACCCTCGGGGATTATCTCGAGTATGCCTGGCCGCATATCAAGCCCGTTTTCACCGACCGCGCCGTGCAGAGCGCCGTCTGGCAGATCTGGTTCAACCGCGACTTCACCGAATGGGGCGCGCTGCGCGGCAACGACACCTACACCCTGACGAACTGGGGCGTGTCCGACCGGATGAAGATCTACATCCGCAAGGACATGGCTGCCCAACTCTGGCCTTACGGAGCGGAAGCGCAGGTCCTGCCCGAACCGGTTGACCCGTATGCCTCCATCACACTCCCGGCCAGCCAGGACCTGATTCTGGGCCTGCCCGGCTCGGAGATCGGCTATTTTCAGTCGCCGCGCCAGATTGCCTTTGCGCCGGATGGCACGCTGTACATCGCCGATTCGCTCAACCACCGCATCCAGCACATTACCCAGGATGGCGGAATCCTGCACGTCTGGGGCCAGTACGCCAACGCCCTGGCCGGTGAAGCCGCTCCCGGCGGGACGTTCAACGAGCCCTGGGGCGTCGCCGTCGGCCCGGACGGCAGCGTCTACGTGGCCGACACCTGGAACTTCCGCATCCAGAAGTTCACCCCCGACGGGCAATTCCTGACCATGTGGAGCACGTACGACGCGGGCGGCTTCGAGACCACCTTCTACGGCCCGCGCGGCCTGGCGGTGGACCCGCAGGGACGCGTCTACGTGGCGGACACCGGCAACAAGGTCATCGTGATCTTCGACTCGGACGGTAATTACATCACCCAGATTGGCTCGCCGGGGATGGGACTCGGCCAGTTGGACGAGCCGGTGGCCCTCGCCCTGGACGATTTCGGCAACGTCTACGTGACCGACACCTGGAACCAGCGCCTCCAGGTCTTCGTCCCGGACCAATCCGGTTTGTACTACACCCCGCTGGCGGAGTGGCCGGTCAACGGCTGGTTCGGGCAGTCGCTGGAGAACAAGCCCTTCGTGGCCGTCGGGCTGAACGGCAGCGTCTTCGTCACCGACCCGGAAATGTGCCGCGTGATCGAGTTCTCGCCGGTCGGCGACCCGCTGCATGTCTGGGACGGGTGCGTGACCGGCGCCTTCCAGTTCCCCTCCGGCATCGTCTCGGATGGGACCGGCGGCCTGTGGGTCTCGGACGCGGCCAACGGCGCGCTGACGCATTTCATCCCGGCTGTGCCGTAAAAAACGATGGTCGGTAGGGCACTCTAGCCCGGACTTTCAAATTCGAAGATGTTTTTCTATCTGAGATATCTACTAGCTTCATTCATTTTCGTTTTTTTTAGCAAAACACTTTTTATGTTGTTTCGCTAGCATCTAGGTGGATAGATTACATGATCAACCGGAGTTAATATCCAAACCACAATTGCTTGATATATTTCAAACATGCGATCGGCATGAGGAGCAGGGAATGTCGAAAAAGAGATTAAGTATTATTCTGATGGTTATCGGAGCATTTATCATCGCCGTCACTCTGATAGCGGGTTTCGTTGGTTTTCCTAAAAAGGGGTTTGGCTATATAAAAATCAGTGTAGGATTTTTAGGGCTATTAATATTGTTAGCAGGTAGGATATATTCCTTAATACCTGTCCAATCTCAACCTGCACCCCGCCCTTTTTCCATTAGCTTGAAATGGAAGAGTGTAATGGTATCAATGCGTCCACATGACCAACAAGAATTCATATTGATTTCTGTGGGTTTATTAATTGGCTTGCTCTTCAGTATCTTCATCCCATACGGCGCAGGGTTTGATGAAGAAACGCATACTATCAGAACCGTAAATATCTGCCAACTAAACCTTATCCCAAACCAAGGTAATCCCAAGACCCTAAGGCAGTTGTATGACTACTCTTATCAACGGAGGTATTTTCAGACCCCGGCCTTTGATCAATTCGAGAGCGAGATCTTCCTTGCCCCAGCTGATTGGGGCACTGGTCTCGGAAGCACCTTTTCGACCTATTTTCCGGTGAATTTGTTTATTCCTGCAGTAATCGCAACCATCTTTTTATTAGGGTTTAATCTCCCTCTATTGCCCGTTATTATTCTCATGCGGTTTTCTGGTTTTATGTTCTACCTGGTTGCTTGCTACCTGACCCTACGCCTGTTGCCTTTGGGTAAATGGGTATTTCTCGTCATCGCCTTTACCCCAATGGCTTTGTTCCAAGCTGCAACAATCAATGGAGATTCATTTACTATTGCTTGTAGTTATCTCTTT
>JBFMCM010000282.1:0-5763 GCA_040754355.1 Chloroflexota bacterium
AGTGCTGCTATCGCGCCGCTACCAGACCGGTTACATGGACGGGCACTACAGCCTCCCCGCCGGGCACCTGGACGGCGGCGAGACCCTCACCCAGGCCGCCATCCGCGAGGCCCGCGAGGAGACCGGCCTGGACCTCGCCCCCAAAGATGTCACCTTCGCCTGCGTCCTGCACCGCTTCGAGGACGAGGAGCGGGTGGATTTTTTCGTCCGGGTTGTGAAATGGAACCGCGAACCGGTCAACGCCGAACCGCATAAGTGCGACGACCTGCGCTGGTTCAAACTCAGCGGGTTGCCGGATAACATCGTCCCCTATGTACGCCGCGGTCTGCACAATGCGCTGGCGGGCGTCACTTTCGAAGAATTCGGCTGGGGAATTTCAAATGATTTGCCTTGACATTCCCCCTCAACCGTGATAATCTTGCGCCCGTTGCACGCGCCGGGTCTGCCGGGAAGACGGCGGGCTGGGCGCAAAACTTTTTATGCAGGAGAAAGAAAATGTCAGAAGAACGCCATGTCGGTACGGTCAAGTGGTTCAATTCCACCAAAGGTTTCGGCTTCATCGGCCGCGAGGAGGGCGAAGATGTCTTCGTCCATTTCTCGGCCATTCAAATGGAGGGCTACAAGAAGCTCGAGGAGAACCAGAGGGTGGAGTTCTCCATCGAACAAGGTCCCAAGGGACTCCAGGCTGCCAACGTCACCCTTCTCTAACCCCCACAACCATACCAACTAGAGCCAGGTTCCCGATGGGAACCTGGTTTCTTTTTTTCCAAAATACAATAACTAAACCAAATACCAGATAAAGCCATAACTTTTATCCAAATTGTCCGACTAATAAAGAATAGATGGCAGCCTCTTCTCCGCTCCCCCTAAAAGCAACGCGCCACGAAGTCTTGTTTGCCGGGCACGTTGTGCCGGAACCGGCGCGCTGCGTGCAGTGCGGTATTTGCACGTTCAATTGCCCCATCGGCATAGACGTTCGCCGCCACGCCTGGTTGGGAGAGCATATTACCAACCCGCGCTGCCTGACCTGTGGGGAATGCGTCCAGCGCTGCCCGCGCGGCGTTCTGCGATTCGACCGCTTGAAGATTTTCAAGGAGCACGGGCAATGACCCGCCACGTCATCGTCGGGAGCGGTGTAGCCGGGATCGCCGCCGCCGAAACCCTCCGGACCCTGGACCGGTCCGCGGATATTACCATCGTGAGCGAGGACCCTTACGGCTTCTATTCGCGCCCCGGGCTGGCTTATTTTCTCTCCGAAGAACTCCCCGAACGACAACTGTACGTCTTCTCGAAAGAGGACTGGCGGCGATTGAACACCCGCTTCGTGCAAGCGCGCGCCACCCGCCTGCTGCCGCAGGAATACCGGCTCGAACTGGGCGAGGCCGGCTCCCTGACCTATGACCGCCTCCTGCTGGCCACCGGTTCGACCGCTGTGCGGTTGAATATCCCCGGCTCGGACCTGCAAGGCGTGGTCAAACTCGACACATTCGAAGACACCCGCCGCATCATTGCATTGGCGCGGCGCGCCCGCAGCGCGGTGGTCATCGGGGGAGGCATCATTGCCGTGGAACTGGTGGAGGGTTTGCGGGCACAGGGACTCAAGGTCCATTTCTTCCTGCGCGGCGACCGATACTGGCCGAACGTACTGGATGAAAAGGAATCCCGCTTTGTGGAACAGCGCCTCGCCGAACACGGTATTCTGCTCCATTACAAAACTGAAGCCGCCGAAATCCTGGGCAAGCGCGGCAAAGTGGCCGCCGTCCGCACGACAGACGGTCAGGTCATCCATTGTGAGATCGTGGCGGCCGGCATCGGGGTGAAGCCGCGCCTGGAACTGGCGCAGGCCGCAGGTCTGGCCACCGAGCGGGGTATTCTGGTGGATGAGTACCTGCGAACCAGCCATCCTGACATCTTCGCCGCCGGGGATACGGCCCAGGTCTTCGACCCTCTGACTGGCGCCTCATCCATAGATACGCTTTGGGACCCCGCCCGCCAGCAGGGACGCGCCGCCGCCAGGAACATGGTCGGCGGAGAACAAGCCTTCCGCCGCGGCGTAGCCGTCAACGTACTGCGCCTGGCCGGGGTGATGATTGCCATTATCGGCTCAGTCGGCACGGGCGAGGAACCTCTCAGCACGGCGCGCGGCTCCAGCGAGACCTGGAGGCACCTGCCGAATACGATTGCCGTCGCCTCCGGGGGCGGGGTTAACCAGGTGCGCCTGACCCTCGGCGAGCAGACCCTGCTCGGCGCGGTGGTCATGGGCGAACAGACTCTCTCCCATCCACTCAGGGAAATCATCCTGAACCAGGTTGACATTACTCCAATCCGTGCTCAAATGCTCCAGCCGAGCGCGTCATTGGGCCAATTGGTGATGGATTTCTGGTATCACGCTTCTGGTAAAGCCTTATAAATCTGGAGACATAAAATGCGTTATCGCAACCGCGAAATTTGGCTTTCCCTCCTGGCAATCATCGTGATCACGGCCATTTATGCTTTCGTGGCATGGCAATCGCGCGCCATCCCTGCCGCCAGCGGTTTTTTCGGTCACATGATTGGCGTGATTGGTTTCCTCCTGATGCTGATGACCGAAACGCTCTATTCCCTGCGCAAACGCAGCCGCCGGGCACGCTGGGGGCGCATGGCCGACTGGCTCCAGTTCCACATTTTCACCGGCATTGTCGGGCCGTACATGGTACTCCTGCATTCCTCCTGGAAGTTCAACGGCCTGGCGGGAGCCGTCACTGCCCTGACCATCATCATCGTCTTGAGTGGTTTTATCGGGCGCTATATTTACACCCGTATCCCGCGCACACTCGACGGCGTTGAATTGGAGACCTCCTCCGGTCAATTCCAGGCCTCCACGTTGGCCGGGGCGCGCCGGGCGCTTTCCATCTGGCACGCCATCCACATCCCGATCGGGATGGCGCTCTTTACTGCTGCCTTCATCCACATCGGCGCAGCCCTGTATTACGCCACGTTCCTGCACTGAGATGGGAAAATGAAAAACACCCGCATCGGGTTTCTCACACCCCCCGGCCTGGTTGCTTCCGGCCTGACCACGTTGATTGTGCTCGCTTTCGCCGTCCTGCGAGGTGGGGCGATGTTCAGCCCTGGCGCACTCAACGCCCAGGTCAACGGGAACACAATCGGCGGTTACGCCTCCCATGCAGAGTTTGCCGATCAGTGCAGCCTGTGCCATGTCCCTCTTTGGGACGCGGCAGGGATGTCGGGGCGGTGTGAATCCTGCCATACCGACATTGCAGACCATCGGTCCGACCCCGCCACGTTGCACGGAATTATCTTCCAGATGACTCCGGATATCACCTGCCAAACCTGCCACACCGATCATCGCGGACCGTCGGCCGGCATGACCGAGTTCGACAGCCGCCTGTTCCCCCATTTCATGCTCGGCTACTCCCTTGCAGGCCATGTTGCCTTGCCCAACGGTTCACCCTTCACCTGCTCCGACTGCCATGGCTCCGACATCACCACGTTCGATCTGGCAACGTGCCAGGCTTGCCACGAACAACTCGACGCCACGTTCACAACCGTTCACGTCCTATCGTTTGGAACCGACTGCCTTGCTTGTCATGACGGTATTGATACATTTGGCAGCGATTTCGATCACAACCGTTTCCTCTTCGACTTAACTGGCCAGCATATAGGCGCTCCTTGCTCTACCTGTCATCTCAACGCCCGCACTGTTGCAGACCTCCAAGCCGCGCCGACGGATTGTTTCTCCTGCCACGCTGAAGACGACCCTCACGAAGGGCGCTTTGGAACGGATTGCAGCGCCTGCCACTCTACAGATAGCTGGGAACCTGTCTCCTTCGACCACAGCCTGGCCGCCTTCAAACTGGAAGGAAAACATGCCCAGGTTGAATGCAAATCCTGCCATGTCAACGCTGTTTATAGGGGCACTCCGATGGATTGTTACACCTGCCATGCGCAAGATGACGCACACATGGGGAGTTTCGGCACGCAATGCGGAAACTGCCACAACCCGGCCGGTTGGCTTCCTGCCTTCTTCGACCACAACCTCTCCAGCTTCCCGTTGACCGGTGCCCACGTGGGGCTGGCCTGCGCCCAGTGTCATAGCGGGGGCATCTACAATGGACTTTCCACTGACTGCTACTCCTGCCACGCTGCTAATGATGCTCACAACGGCCAGTATGGCGCCAATTGTGCCGCCTGCCATACAACTTCAGGCTG
Source organism: Chloroflexota bacterium (assembly GCA_040754355.1). Taxonomy (GTDB): domain Bacteria; phylum Chloroflexota; class Anaerolineae; order Anaerolineales; family Villigracilaceae; genus UBA877. The sequence goes on from JBFMCM010000282.1 coordinate 4,213, forward strand.
GAAACCTGCTTTCTTCGACCACAATCTCTCCGGCTTCCCGCTGACTGGCGCCCATGCTGGGCTGTCCTGTACCCAGTGCCATGGTGGAGGCGTGTTCAACGGCCTTTCCAACGCCTGCGCGGCCTGCCACGCCGAACCAGCCTTCCACGCAGGCCTATTTGGCTTGGATTGCGCCTCCTGTCATAGCACAAATGCCTGGAAACCAGCCAGTTTCAACGGCTCGCACTCTTTTCCGCTGAACCATGGTGGCGGTACCTCGTGTGCGACCTGCCACCCCAGCGGCTTCACTACTTACACATGCTATGGCTGCCACAAGCACGACCCGAATGAAATCCAGAAAAAACATCTGGAAAAAGGCATCAATGATTTCCAGAATTGCGTCAGCTGCCATCCCTCCGGGCATGAAGATGACGACTGATCCTGAACATGGAATTTCCTGCAAACAATAAGATCAGGATAGCAACAACTCCAGCGACGGTGGTGATGACAAATAAAATCGGGCGGACTCTCCGTCCGCCCGATTGTCACATGTCTCCTTGTTCCGATGCAACCATCGGAACTCTTTTTTTTAGTCCGCGGTTAGTACCTCCGGCTGCTGATTATTCTGCTCGATATTCATGATAGCCGGAATGAACAGGGCGGCCAGCGTCATCAGGATGCAGATGCTCCCGCCAACAATGTACCAGAAGCGCACTCCCAGCGCGTCGGCCACCGGACCCGCAACCAGCAGGCTGAGCGGCATCATGGCCGTAGCCCCGGCCCCAATCAGCGAGAAGACGCGTCCCTGCATATCGGGCGAGATGGCTGATTGGAAGATGGCGTGAATCGGACCATTTGCCATCACCTGGGCGAAGCCAATCAGGAAGTTTGCAGCCAGCACGAGGGAGAAGAGTTCAACGGGAGCGGCTCCAGTCAGGATGACGCCGAGTCCAATCCCAATAATCCCCACAAAGGAAGTCACAATGCGGCGCTTGAATCCACCCCAGGCGCTCAGGAGGATGCCGCCCAGGATGATTCCCACCCCAAAAGCCGACTCCACCCAGGCCAGTTCCTGCGCTCCACCGCCGAAACCTTTCGTCACCAGCAGGGGCAGGAGCGACGAACTGGGGCTGAGCAGGAAATTGAGCGCCATCGCCAGCAGGATGAGACCAAACAAACCAGGCCATTTCACAACATATACCAGCCCGGCGCGCAAGTCCTGCCAGTAGGAGGTCTTCTGGGCAGTGCCATTCGCCTGCGCAACCTGGCGCGGCGGCTGGGGAATTGACAAGAATAATAAGGGCAAGACGGCCAGCAGCGCCGTGCCGATGTCAATCGCCAGGACGTTCTGTGTGGGCATGAAACTAATCAGCAGCGCCCCCAGCGGCGGGGCAAAAATGCTGACCAGGCCTTGCAGCAATTGGTTCGCCCCAGCCACGCGCGTCAGATGCTTGCTTGGCACCATCAGCGAGGTCGAGGATGACATGGCCGGGAAATGGAATGCCCCTCCCAGTGAACGGATGAGGGTAATCGCATAAATGTGCCAGACCTGGATTACCCCGGCGGCGAACA
>JBFMCM010000283.1:0-2608 GCA_040754355.1 Chloroflexota bacterium
AAGCCTGGGAGATGGCCGGTTTTCTGACCGCCACGCTTGGTTTCACTGCCGGGGCAGTGTTTATGCTGGCGATTGACATGCTCATCCCGCACATGCGTTTCGGTGAAGCAGAAGTGCCCGCTAGACCACCCGATACTACCATGGCTACGGATTGGGAATTCCATACTGTCCAGCGCCATCGGCGCAGGCGGCGCGGCTGGTTTCGTAAGACCTCCCTCCCGCTGGACCGCACCCTGCTCAAGACCGGCATGTTGGTCGCCATCGGCATCACGATTCACAACATGCCAGAAGGCATTGCAGTCGGTGCCGGGTACGCGCACCAGCCGCAGTTCGGGTACTTCATTGCGCTCGCCATTGCCATGCACAACATCCCGGAGGGGATCGCCACCGCCCTGCCGTTATGCAAAGCCGGGGCGTGCCGGTGGGACGCGTTCCGCATCTCCCTGCTCTCGGGACTGACCGAGCCGGTCGGCGCGATGCTGGCGGTTTTCTTCCTCTCGGCCTTCCAGGACCTCGTGCCTGCCGCGCTGGCCTTCGCCGGCGGCGTGATGACCTTTATCACCCTCGATGAGTTGGTCCCCGCCGCCCGCGAGCACGGTCACCAGCACTGGACGGCTATCGGTATCATTCTGGGTGCCATCTTCGTCTTTCTCCTGTCCGGCATTTTTGGCGTGTAATTTTTGCCTTGACTTTGCATAATGATTGTTGTAAAATAATTTAGCCAAGCCTAAATAACAATTTCACTATGACTGAATCAATTTCCCCTTCCATTCAGGATTACCTGAAAAGCATCTATTCCCTCTCCGGCAGCGGTGAGGCGAGCACCAACGCCCTGGCCCTCCGCTTGGGCGTGGCCCCGGCCTCGGTGACCGGGATGCTGCAAAAACTGGCCGCCCTCCGGCCACCGCTGGTCCACTACCAGAAGCACCAGGGCGTGACCTTGACCGCGGCGGGCGAGAAAGCCGCTCTGGAAGTCATCCGTCACCACCGCCTGCTGGAGGCTTATCTGGTCGAGAGCCTGGGTTATTCGTGGGACGCCGTCCACGAGGAGGCCTGCCGGCTGGAACATGTCATCTCGGAGGACTTCGAGCAGCGCATCGCCGAGAGCCTCGGGCACCCCGAGCGCGACCCGCACGGCGACCCCATCCCCAGCGCCAACTTGAGCCTGCCGCACGATATCTCCAGCAAACTCGGTGAGATGCGCCCAGGACAATCGGCTGTTGTGCAGCGCGTCCGCTCGGATGACCCGGCCCTGCTGCGCCATCTAGGCGCGTTAGGATTGATACCCGGCGCACAGGTGCGCGCCCTTGAGCATTCACCCTTCGACGACAACTTGACCCTGGAAATCGCCTCCCACGGACCGGTCGTGCTTGGTCCGGCCATCACCTTGAATGTCTTTGTCGAGGTGGCTCCATGACCTGGATTATCCTATCCTTGCTGCTTCTCATCGCCATTTTCCTTCCGCGTTACGGACTATTCTTCCTGTTCCGCCGCCGGCGCGCAGACTTGGAACGGGAACGCGTCGAGGACGCGTTGAAGCACCTGCTCGACCGCAAACTGGAAAACCGCACCTCCTCACCCGAGTCGCTGGCCGGGACCCTCGGCCTGCCGCGCGCTGCGACCCTCAACTTGCTGATGAAAATGGAATCCAGGGGTTTGCTGGCCCGGCAAGGTTCGGAACTCGAACTGACCACCGAAGGCGAGCGCCTGGCCATGCACATCGTACGCGCCCACCGCTTGTGGGAACGTTACCTCGCCGATGAAGCCCGCATGCCGTTGCAAAACGTTCATCGCGAAGCGCACCACCGCGAACACAGCCTCACCCCCGCCCAGGCCGATGAAATGGACGCCGCCCTGGGCCACCCCACCCGCGACCCGCACGGCGACCCCATTCCCGATCGGGAGGGTCATTTCGCCGGGGCGCAGGGAACGCCGCTCACCGCGTGGCCGGCTGAAGGTCCGGCACGCGTCGTTCACCTCGAGGACGAACCTCCGATTGCCTACCAGACGCTGCTCGCCGAAGGGCTGCGCCTCGGCCAGACCATCCGCATCCTGGAGAAAACGCCGCAACGCTACCTCCTATCGGATGGTGAAAATGAATATCGCCTCGCCCCGGCCGTAGCCGCCAATATTTTCGTCGCTCCCCTGCCGGAGGTTCCCCAACCACCCCGCGGGGCCATTCCCCTGCACAAACTTTCCGGCAACCAGCAAGCGGAAATCATTGCCCTGGACGAGGCGGTCCAGGGCTTCACCCGCCGCCGCTTCCTGGACCTGGGTCTGACTCCCGGCACGCTCGTCTATCCCGAACTGCGTAATTTCTTTGGCGAACCGCGCGCCTATCGTGTGCGCGGTACGCTGATCGCCCTGCGCAATGACCAGGCCGCCCAAATCTGGGTCAAGCCGGTAAAAGGATAATCTCTCTCATGGCCGACAAAAAAATCGCTCTTCCCACCGAACACTGCGAGACCTGCCCGGCATTCACGCAACTGGAGCAGATGGGTCTCAAACTCGAAAACTTCGACCGGGTGGTGGCCCTGGCCGGCAACCCCAACACGGGCAAGTCTACCCTCTTCAACACCCTGACTGGTTTGAAGCAGCACACCGGCAA
>JBFMCM010000284.1:0-15199 GCA_040754355.1 Chloroflexota bacterium
TGGAACCTGCCAGAGTGAGAGAAGTCTCGAAAAAGTGAGTCAACAGGTTCATGGCCCCGAAATCAACAAATGCGCCAATTACGCCAACGGTCATGAACTTGAGAAAGCGTTTTCGCTCCTGTTGGCTAGCAAGGAGTACAGTCATGCCAACCCCATTTTCCCGCGGAAATAGTCAATCGTGCGCAGGAGTCCCGTTTCCAGGTCTGTGGTTGGCTTCCAGCCAAGGATGGACTGAGCGCGTCTCAGATCGGGACGCCGCCGTTGGGGATCGTTTCCAAGACGATTATCCGGCAAGAAGGCAAACCCCGACCGGTTGCCTGTCAGCCGGTTGATGAGCTGTGCGAAATCCAAGATGGAGGTTTCGTTGTCATTGCCGATATTGACCGGCATGTGTTCGTCCGACATGAGCAGGCGATAAACGCCATCAATCAGGTCGTCCACGTAGCAAAAAGAGCGCGTCTGTGAGCCATCGCCGTAGATGGTGAGAGATTCGCCGCGCAGGGCCTGCTGGATGAGGTTGGGGACAGCCCGTCCATCGTCCAGGCTCATGCGCGGTCCGTATGTGTTGAAGATCCGAACAATGCGTGTATCCACTTTATGCACCCTAAAATATGCCATCACTACTGCTTCCCCAAAACGCTTCGCCTCATCATACATCGAGCGAAGCCCAACGGGATCAACATGCCCATAATAGGACTCGGATTGAGGGTGCTCCAGTGGGTCGCCATAGATCTCGGAAGTGGACGCAAAAAGATAGCGTGCCCGGTTGGCCCTGGATAGGCCGATGGTATTTATCGTTCCGAGTGACCCGGCTTTGAGGGTTTCGATGGGTAGGTTGGGGTAGCCGCGCGGAGAATTCGGATTGGGGCTGGCCGGGGATGCAAAGTGGAGAACAGCATCGAGTTTCTTGTGGAATGAAATATAACTCGATACATCGTGGTTCAGGAAATTGAAGTGAGGATTTCCAGAAAGGTGGGCAATATTGTCGGGGCTGCCGGTCAGGAAGTTGTCCATGCCAATGACCGTGTGGCCTTCGGCAAGCAGGCGGTCGCAGAGGTGAGAGCCGAGGAAGCCTGCAGCTCCGGTGACGAGAATGTGCATAAGGTGGTGTCTCCTCTAGATTATTTCCAATCTATTTGGCTGGTCAGGCCATCGCCAGTCACTTGCTGAGCCTGGCCGTTGGCCACGTCAATGATCCAAAGATTGCCGTCGTACAGCAAAGCAATTAATCTGCTTTCCCCCTCTGGCGCCCAGGCAAGAACCTGGGGTTCGAGACCCGGCTGAGTCTCACTTGGAAAGATGAGGCGAGATTCCGACCCGTCGCGATCCATCACAGCCAGGCGGTAACGGCTGGACGCCGATTGGGTGGGGAATATCGCCTGTAGGAAGACAATTTCGTAAGCGTTTTCGATTCCGAGATCTTGTAAGGGGGATGAAACCGGATACGCAAACATCCCGGTTTGGGAGGACAGGATGGCGCGGATACCTGTCGAAAGGGAAAGCGCCTCCAGGTCGAAGTAGGGCGATTCTTCGGAGCTGGCCAGCCCAGTGGACAGGGCATGCGTCACCAGGTAAAGGGTCCGGGAATCGCTGCCCCAGGCCAGACCGGGGATCCAAGCCCAATCAGAATGGGTGTTCAGGGGTGTAATGTCTACCAACGAGTTCAAAGTCTGGTTTTCGAAATCCACCAGGCCAATGCTATCTGGACGCGAATAGGCGAGTCGGATGCCGTCGGGCGACCAGAAGAAATCGGTGCCCCACCAGCCGTAAATGCCGCCGGAAGACGATTCCAAGACCTGCGTCAACTCTCCTGTTTCGCCCTTTTCCGCATCAAACGGCAGCAAGTAGAGATCGTTGTTGGCCTGCCAGCCAGGGGCTGTGGCGCGCGGCTCGACAGTGGAGTAAGCGATGACGTATTGCTCCCCAGGTTGCCAGTCTGCGAAATGGACGATGTTGGCGACGCGCAAGTCAATAGGCGCGGCTGCTTGGGCGTTGATGTTGATCATCCACAACGTGTTGATTTCCTGGTCGGAGGGACGGCTGGATTTGCGCGTGTAGAGGAGCCAGCGGCCATCCGGCGAAAGTGAGAAGACACGTCCGTCCAGGTCGCCGCTGGTGACCAGCGGGCGGCGGTTGGCGGTGGAACCTTCCATCAGCCAGGCGTTTCCACCCGTCAGGTAGACCAATTTTCCAGGGATGGAGACTGTCGTAAAGGGATTTTGCACCCCGACCATCACAATTTCATCTACGGGCTGTTTTAGGATGGTTTCAGAAACCGCTGTCTCGCTGGTGAGGATCCCGTCCTCGTAGACGCGACGAATGGTGACTTCACTTTCACCGTTTTGACCGGCCTGGATGAGACGCGATTCTCCCGCCGGCATTGACTCATTGGGCAGTTCCTGACGTTCGAAGGGAATGGTCTTTGAAACTGTTTCGTATTCTTCTTGGACGCGCGCAACTACAATTTCGTCCCCATCATTCAACACCGCATAGACTGGAGGGCTGATGCGATCCGACGAAGCGAGCACCAGCCCGGCAGTATCCAATGCGGCCTGAACCGTGCTCCCGGCCGGGAGGTTGATTGATTGTGTGAGTCCATCTGCGGCGATATTGACATGAATATCCGGCTGCTGCCCCATCTGCGGCGGCTGGCAGGCGGGCAGCAGAATGGACAATCCGAGAATAAGCCCCAATGGCAGGATAATTTTGCCCATGCGGATACTGGTATAATCCGAACGCTATTTAATCTGACCGGTGACGGTCATCACACCATTTGCCACCGTGATGCTCGTCAAACGGATGCCCGTGGCAACCGGACCGACCGCGCCGGTGAAAGCCTCTTCGACCATGGCTGTGACGGCATCCAGGAGCCCCTCCGGGACGGGCAGCGGGCCGAAGTCGGCGGAAGTCAATTCGATAGCCAGTTGGCCGGTATCGTCCACCCCGGCGGTTAAGACGATGGCGGCCGTAGCCTGGAAATAGCCTTGAACGGCCGTGCCGTAGATTTGGATCTGTCCGTCCTGCAAGTAGACCTGCGGGTTGGTCAAGAAGGGGTCAGCCTGCTGCTGAAGTTTCATTGCCAGGTAAGAGGTCAACTGCGGCTCGGTGATGGTCAGCGTCACCTGGCCGGAGACGGCGCCCAAGGCAACCGCCTGTTCGATGGACGTCTGGAGTTCGCCCACTGCTTCGGTCGAGACAGGAATGGCGCGGTCAGGGTAGTCGGGTCCACCGATGAAAATGGTACAAGCCAACATGATTAACACGAACGCAGCGAGCACTGCTAGAAGAATAGACCTTTTTAATTTCATAGCAAATTCTCCAAAAACTGAATCTCGGACGGAGTGATTATAGCATGACTGAATCGGAAAACCAGCCGCGCGACCTTCTGGTAGCATTGGAAGCGTTGTTGTTCGTTTCGCCGGAACCGGTTGCTCCGGCGCAACTGGCTGCCGCCTTGGATATCTCCATCACAGAGGTGGAACAAGGGCTCCAGCAACTGGAGGACGCGCTCCAGTCGCGCGGCCTGCGCCTTCAACGCCACGCCGGGCGTATTCAGTTAACCACCGCCCCGGAAATGGCCGGTCCCATCGAGCATTTCTTGGGACTGGAAGCCACCAGTCGCCTGAGCCGGGCCGCCCTGGAGACCCTGGCTATCGTTGCTTATCAACAGCCCATCACCCGCCCGTATATCGAAGGGGTACGCGGCGTCAGCAGTGACGGCGTGATGAAGTCGTTGCTCGGCAAGGGGTTGGTGCATGAGGTAGGCCGGGCGGAAGGCCCCGGGCGTCCGATTCTGTACGGCACGACGCCGGAATTCCTGCAATATTTTGGGATAAATTCACTGACCGAACTGCCGCCCCTCGATCTGCTTGAGTCGGTGCCGGAGAACGGTCATGACGAAATGTTGAAAGGCTGAAATGGAAGAACGCCTGCAAAAGATATTGGCGCGGGCGGGACTGGGTTCCCGGCGTGACTGTGAGGTGCTTATCTCGGAGGGGCGCGTCAAAGTCAATGGAAAGGTGGCAAGCCTCGGGTCGAAGGCCGACCCAGCCCGGGACAAAATCACGCTGGACGGGAAACCGGTCAGCACGGCCGAGGAATTGGTCTATGTGATGATCTACAAGCCGCGCAACGTCATCTCCACCGTTTCGTCCCCGGATACGAGGGCTGCGGTGCGCGACCTGATCCCTCTCACCGCCCCGCTTTATCCCGTAGGACGCCTGGACGCGGACTCGGAGGGCCTGCTCCTGCTCACCAACGACGGCGAACTTGCCAATCGCCTGACCCACCCGCGCTACGAACACGAGAAGGAATATCGTGTCCTGGTGGCGCGACATCCCGATGCCGGGCAATTGAATTCCTGGCGGCGCGGCGTGGTCCTGGAAGACGGTTTCAAGACCCAGCCAGCGGAGGTGCGCGTGGTCAGGAAAGAGGGGAAAGGAGCCTGGTTATCCGTGATTCTGAAGGAGGGACATAAACGTCAGATTCGCGAGACCGGTAAAATGACAGGTCTGCCCGTGGTAAAGATTATCCGCGTCCGCATGGGGAGTTTGAGACTGGGGAATCTCAAGTCTGGTCAGTGGCGATATTTGACTGTGGAAGAAGTTAGGGAGTTGAAGAAATAATATCCTATGGGCAGACCATCAGGATATGACCCATCGTAATCAGCCATCTAAAAAGCCTAGTCTATGGGATGACCAAAGGCCATCAAATAGTAAGTAATACAAGTAATTGCAGTCAGTATAAATACAATTAGGATTAAATATTGTGAAAACCGAACGGGCTTTTTCATGCTATCCTCCACAGAGATGAATTGAGTCTCATTTGGCCCATTTAATGTATAACGCCTATTAAAGCCTCGCTCCAGGCGGCGTCCCCGCCGCCGAGGCTTGCCCTGAGTTTATCGAAGGGACGGCGGCGAGAGCAGTTTTGTTAGCGGTTCTCAATTCCGTTTATAAAACAACAGTAAAGTGCTCCCATACTTACGCTCGTCGAAACGTCTCATGTTGGTCAGTTCCACCTCCTGCTCCTCCCGCGGGTGGATTTGCGTCACCACCCAAGCCCCCTCGCTCAACCAATCGGGATTGGCATCCAACACCAGCAGGGCTTTCGACCACATCTCTTTGTACTGAGGCGGGGCGATATAAACATAGTCGAATTTCCGGTCGGGCGGCGCAGATAACATAGCGAACGCGTCGCCGCGGCGGATTTCAGCCCGTTCTGTAAAACCACAATGTTGGAGGTTTAATTTTATCGTTTCGACAGGCAAACGATTCAATTCGCTAAACCGAACGAACGCCGCCCCGCGGCTCAAGGCTTCGATTCCGATGGCGCCGGTCCCGCCGAAAAGGTCCCACCAGGAGGAATCGATCACGTCTGGCCCAAGAATATTGAACAAGGCCTGTTTGACCATGTCGGTCACCGGACGGGTCGTATCGCCGGGTACGTCTTTCAAGCGCCGGCCTTTGGCTGTTCCGGAAACAACGCGCGGGCTGCTCATTCTTTTTCCACGCTGCGGCGGGCTGCCAGGATATTTCCGTACGGGGCAATGACTGGAACGACGCAGCCCGTGCCAAGGATGAACCGACGTCCGCCGGTCTGGGCGAGGGCGCCGTCCGCTTCTTTCTGGACCTCGGTGTGGTTGCCAAAAACGACCGTATTTTGGCTGATGCCTCCACACAGTGCGCCGCGGAAAGCCTCGGCTGCCTCGGACAGGTTAGGAGGCGTTTCGCGGTCATGCCAGTTGACAATCTGGCAAGGATATTCTCTGGCCAGGTCAAAGTAAATATGTTCCCCATGCAGGTGGAGCAGATTGCACCATAATTTCCTGGCGGGTTCGAAAATCGGCAAGTCGAAGGGCAGGCCAAAGGTTTGGTATTCATCCCGGGTCAATAGTCCCGACTGGGCGTGTTGGACGGCGTAGAACAGGCCGTCAATCCCAATCTCCAGGCAGGCCTCCACGAAACGACGGGTCGTTTCTGTAATGGCCGCCAGCCCTTTCAGTACCGCTTCGGGATGCTGGCGCATGTGGACGACCAGCCGCGCACCGCCGACTAGATTCTTGGCTTGCGCCAGCGGACTGAACACAGTTTGCAGGATGGGAGTCTCGGGAGGGAGACCGGCGCGAATTAAACGAAGGCAGGCCAAGTGTCCGGAGAGATACGGCGTTTTGCGTGGATTGAGGATCGGCAAGTGTTCCCAGTCAACCGCTTTCTCGATCACCCTTTGAGTGTAGCGACGCGTACCTTCGGGGTCGCCTTCCCAGACATCTTCCGCTCCCCAATCCTTCAGGCAAAACGAGGAAGCCGGCGTGACTTTGACCAGGTCGAAGTCGAACTGGCGCTGGAACGCAATGGTGGCGGCGGCCAGCGCCTCGGGCGACTGGTCGTCCACGGGAAAATGCCGCCAGAGGGCAACTGGTGGACGGTCGAGGGACGGGTCATCGGTGAGGCAGGCCTGCAGGCGCTCGCGATGCGTGAGTGTCGTGGAGTTATCTTTGGATCGATTCATAAACACTCAGCCATCCTTCGGCGATTAGTTGCGCGCCGATACTTCCAGGGTGGACGACATCCATATACATTTTCTCGGTATTTGGGTGATCCATGTAGATTTGCCAGACATCCACGAGAAAGACCGGCTCTCCGCGGTTCGCGTAACCTGCAACCAGATCTCTCTGCGCCTGGACTAAAAATTGCAGGCTTTGATTGAAATTACACCAGCGTCCTTCCTCCCAAATCAGGACATAGTTTTCGTCGAGGTGGCTCCAGGGAAGTTGTCCATTGTAAGCCGGGACAGGGGTCATGATGATTACCGGGATGTTTTGGTTCAGCAAGGCATCCACCTGTAATCCCATGTAACGGATATGATCTTCAACGATCGCCTCCACTTTATAAATAAGTTGTTGATTTGTATCCCTGTCGAACGAACCCGGACAACCGCCCATGTCGTCGAATCCCCACCAAAGCGTTACCGTATCCGGCTGGTAAGATAAAACTGCCTCTTCCAGATGTTCATAGGCCCATTTTGCCATACGCCCACCGTAATTGGCTAGTATCAGGGTATAGGAGGGATCTAGCATCTCTTCAAGATCAGTAACGAACGAAAAACCGACGTGGCTTATTTCATCTCCTGCATCGCCGATGGCTAGTGAACTGTCGCCGTAGAAGACCAATGTCTGCGGCGGAATTTCGGTGGCTGTCGGAGTAGTGGAGACAGTTGGTGCTTGGGTCACGGTTGGTGTGTAAGTGGGCGACTCAGAAGGGAGGGCCGGCGTTGTTGCAGGCGGCGTCTGTATACACCCAACTAACGCAGAAATGGTCAGAATGGCGGCCATGTGGATTGTTGCTTTGATGGAAATATTATGTCTTTTGTTCATATCTCATTCTGTGGCAGTGCGGAGCATATCGCGGACAGCGGCCTGCAATTCGGGAGGAAAGGCCGGAAACATGCGGCGGAAAGTACGCAAGAGCATCGTGGGCGGGTCACTGGAGAGTATGTCGCGTAGATAGATCGTCGTTTCCGTCAACGAGAGGCGCGCCAGAGCGATGAGACAAGTTTGCAGTTCCATTTGTGTGATGGGTCCCGCGGCTCGGACTGCCGGGCGCAGGATGCGGTACACGGCAGGCAGATTCTGGAATTCTGGATCATTCAGCAGCGGAATCAACGCCTGCATGCCCCAGATCTGCCAAGCCGAGCGCGGCGACTTGAGCCATTCTTCCAGCAGGAGGAAGAAGGCCTCCGGGTTCTCCTTTCGAATGCGGATGAAGGTGTCGGTCAGAAGCGCCTGGCGGATTTCTTTGTCGGTGGTCTGGGCCAGCCAATCGGGAAGGCGTCCCAGGATGGGCATGGCCTCAGCGGGTGGAATCATCCCGGTGAGACGGGCGGCCAGCAAGCGAGACTCGAGCGCCCCATCCTTCCAAAGTTCGTTTGCCAGGACTACGCCCTTGACCGGCAGCCGGTCTGCAAGCGGGGCCAGTTCGCGCTCGATTTGGCGCAAGACCGGTGCGGGAGTGTGGTAGGTACGCAGACTCAGCCGCTTGGCAACCTGCGAGGCGCGCATGGTGCGATTGGTGTAGAGTTCCAGCATTTCGTGCAATTCGCGCAGAAAAGCCATGTGGTTGCTGAAGTTATCGGCCAGCAAGGCGGCTTGTTTTTTTAGACGGGCTAAGTCAATCGCAGGCATAAGAGCAGTTGCGAGTCGGGAGTTGAGTGTTGTGAGTCGATAGTTGCTAATCGGGGTAAGGAACCGAGATAACTTTAAACGAAATCTCGTCTAGCAGCGATTGTATCACTGACTGGAGGCGCGCCACCGTTTCGTCGAGCGGCACGATGGCTTTGTCCTGTTCGCGGCGCAACTTCATCTCCGCGCCGCCCTGACCGAGCGCCCGTTCGCTGACCGTCAACCGGACCGGCAGCCCGATCAAATCCGCGTCGTTGAACTTGACGCCCGGACTCTCGTCGCGGTCATCGTACAGGACTTCGATCCCCGCGGCCTGAAGGTCGGCGTAGAGTTTTTCGGCGCTCTTCTCAGCTTGGGATGCGCCTTTACCGCGCAGCAGGACGAGGTGCACATGGTACGGGGCGACGGTCACCGGCCAGATCAGTCCATGATCATCATGGTGTTCTTCTGCCACACAAGCCAAGAGGCGGCCTACGCCGATCCCGTACGATCCCATAATGACCGGCTTCTGCTGTCCGTCCTGGTCGAGAAAGGTGCAGCCGAGTGCATCCGAGTAGCGCGTGCCGAGCTGGAAGATGTTTCCCACTTCCACGCCCCGGGCGGCGCGCATGGGCGTACCGCACTCCGGGCAGTCCGCGCCCTCGTCCGCCGCGGCGAGATCGGTGACGAGGTCGGCTTGGTAATCACGAGGATAGTTGGTGTTGAGCAGGTGGTAATCAGCCTCGTTGGCGCCGGCGACGAGGTTGGGGCTGGAGGGGACGGAATCATCCACCACGATTTGTAGGGGCGACCTTTGTGGTCGCCCGCGGGCAGGGACAAGCCCTGCCCCTACCAGACCAATCGGTGATGCAAATCCCGGCACCGCGCCGATAGCCCTGATCTCATCCTCGGTGGCCGGCCTCAGGTCACGCGTGCCGACGGCGTTGGCGAGTTTCGTCTCGTTCAGTTCCATGTCTCCGCGGATGACGGCGAAGATAAATTTTTCGATGGCGGTTTCCCCTTCCGGGATGGTTGCCATGAAGAAGACAGCTTTGGCGGTTTTTGCTTTCGGTACGCCGAGGAAGTTCGCCAGTTCCTCGATGGACTTGCAGGCTGGGGTCTTGACTTTCTCGATGGGTTTCAACTCCTCGAGGGCGGCAGGTGTCTTCTGGAAGCGCGCCACCTGACGGTTGGCGGTGTAGCCGCAGGAGTCGCACAGAAGCAGCGTGTCTTCGCCTATGGGGGTTAGATACATGAATTCGTGCGCCTGTTTCCCGCCCATCATGCCGGTATCGGACTTGACGGCGATCACCTCCAGGCCGCAGCGGCGGAAGATGTTGAAATAGGCCTGGTAGTGGGCGCGATACTGCCGGTCGAGGCCGTCCCAATCGGCGTCGAGGCTGTAACTGTCCTTCATCGTGAACTCACGCACGCGGATCAGCCCGGCGCGCGGACGCGGGTCATCGCGCCACTTGGTCTGGATGTGATAGACCAGGCGCGGCAACTGCTTGTAGGACTGCACCTCGCGGCGGACGAGGTCGGCGACCACTTCCTCGTGGGTCATGGCGAGCGCCATGTCGTGGCCGTTCTTATCTTTGAAGCGCCCCATCTCGGAACCGATCTGGTACCAGCGCCCAGTCTCTTTCCAGACCTCGGCGGGATGTACAACGGGCATCGAGATTTCCTGTCCGCCGATTTTGTCCAACTCCTCGCGCAGGATGGACTCGATCTTCTGCATCGAACGTTTGGCGAGGTGCAGGTACGAGAATATGCCCGCCCCGAGCGGACGGATGAACCCGGCGCGCATGAGCAGGCTGTGGCTGGCGACCTCGGCTTCCGCCGGGGCGTCGCGCAGGGTCTGGCCGAAGAGTTGACTGAGTTTCACGGGATTCCTGCCAAAAATAGGGGCACGATATCGTGCCCCTACGGGATTAATATGCTCGTGCGAAGTAGACTTTCCGCTTCGCATCCTTGCCGCAAACGATGCACTTGCCCTTGCCTTCTTTTTGGTCGAGCGGCATACAGCGCGTGGTGGCCTTGGTATCCTCCTTCACCTTCGCCTCGCACTCGGCGGATTCGCACCAGTACGAGTACGCCCAGCCGTTCTGGACAACTTCCTTTAGTTCCTCGTAATCCTTCGGGTCGAAGATGTGACTATCGCGGAAGGCGGAGGCGCGTTCCAGCAAGGACTTCTGGATGTCGGCCAGCAGATCGGTCACCGCGGCAGCCAGTCCCGCCTGCGGGAGGAAGGATTTGCCTTCGCGTCCCGGCTTGTCGCGGCGGGCCAGCGCGACCGAACCCTTTTCCACGTCCTTGGGGCCGATCTCGATGCGTAATGGAACCCCGCGCATTTCCCAGTCGTTGAATTTGAAGCCGGGCGTGACCTCGGTGCGGTCGTCTACCTTGATGCGAACGCCTGCGGTCTTGAGTTCAGCCTGGACGCGGGTCACGGCTTCCATCACGGGAGCAGACTCGAGGTCCGATTTGAAGATCGGGACGATGACCGCCTGGATGGGAGCCAGGCGCGGCGGCAGGATCAGTCCCTGGTCGTCGCCATGGGTCATGATGATGGCGCCGATGAATCGGGTCGAGAGTCCCCAGGAAGTCGTCCAGCAGAATTGCAGGGTATTGTTCTCGTCGAGGAACTGGATGTCGAAGGCTTTGGCGAAGTTCTGGCCGAGGAAGTGCGAGGTGCCTGATTGCAGGGCACGTGTGTCCTGCATCATCGCTTCGATGGTCGTTGACATGCTTGCCCCAGCGAATTTCTCGGCCGCCGATTTGACGCCGGGGATGACCGGCACGGCGGCCTCGTTGATGGCGAAGTCGGCGTAGACGTTCAACATGCGCATCGTCTCCTCGCGGGCTTCCTGCTCGGTGGCGTGGGCGGTGTGGCCCTCCTGCCAATAAAATTCCAGGGTGCGCAGGAAAAGCCGCGTGCGCAGTTCCCAGCGGACGACGTTGCCCCACTGGTTGATCAGCACCGGCAGGTCGCGGTAGGATTGGATCCACTTCGAGTACATCGCGCCGATGATGGTCTCGGAAGTCGGGCGCACGACGAGCGGCTCTTCGAGTTTCTCGCCGCCGCCGATGGTGACCACGGCCAGTTCGGGCGAGAAGCCTTCCACGTGTTCCTTCTCTTTTTCGAGGAACGACATCGGGATGAAGAGCGGGAAGGCGGCGTTGACGTGGCCGGTCTCCTTGAAGCGCCGGTCGAGCGCAGCCTGGATGTTCTCCCACAGCGCCCAGCCGTACGGACGCACGACCATGCAGCCGCGCACGGGGGCGTAGTCGGCCAGTTCGGCGCGCTGGACGATCTGGTTGTACCATTCGGAGAAGTCAACGTTGCGGGGGGTGAGTTTTTCGTCGGACATAAGAACCTCGGTATTTGGGATGAGACCTCTTTAACACAAAGGACAGAAAGGATCACGAAGAAGCACAAAGGATCATTGGTTTCCTTTGAGGGACTTCGTGTCCGTTGTGTATAAATCTTTTAGCCGTTCGACTGCCGTTTGAACGTCCGGCGCAAACTGGATGTGCTCGCGCTGGTTGACGGGCATGTATTCACTGAACTCCTCGAAAAATCGGTCGAAAACGGACCTCCAGCCTGCTCCCGTTATAATCAACGCTTTCGCCGGGATGGCGTGGATGATCATCAGGTTCCACGTCAGGGCGATCTCCGTCAGTGTGCCGGGACCGCCTGCCAAAGCGATGGCCGCGTCGCAGGAGGTACTGATGGCCTCCAGCCGCTCGATGAGTGTCCTTTTATGCCATTCCTCTTTCACCCAGCCATTGGCCTTCACCGGACGCCAGTGTTCGATCTCCTCGCAGGTCACGCCGATGACGTACCCGCCGGCTTCGGCCGCCCCGCGGCTGACGGCTTCCATCGTGCCGATGTAGCCGCCGGTCAGGACGGTGTGGCCGCGCTCGGCGAGTAATTTGCCGAGTTCGTAGGCTTCCGAATAAGCGGGAGATCCAGGTTGGGGCTGAGCGCCTCCGAAGATGGTGATGTTCATAATCTCCTTATTTTAGAGTTCGGAAGCTTGCTTCCGCTTCCGGCGACGGCAAGCCGTAGCATTCCAAAGTTATTTGTCCCATTCACGATTTGTGTTGGCTTCCAATTTCTTCAAGACTGCCTGCTCCAGGTCAATCCCGGAGACGGAGGCCAGTTGCAGCAAGTATAAAGCCACATCCGCCAGTTCGCTGGCGAGCTCATCCTTGTCTTTCAACTCGCCGCCCCACTGGAAGTGCTCAAGCACTTCGTTGGCTTCCAGAGAGAGCGAGATGGCCAGGTTGCGCGGCGTCTGCGGGCGCGGGCTGTCCGCCTCGTACCAGCCCTTCGAGCGGACAAATTCATGCATCTTTTCGGTCAAGTCTTTGATATCCATTCAATATTCCTCGGTCTACCGTCCACGGTCCGTCGTCCAATAAAAAGCGGCTCCTCAGGTCTGGGAGCCGCTGACGTGCGTGACGAACTGAACCTAACCAGACCTGGAAAATTTACACGTGCTAGGGGCCGGGAGCGGGTTCAGCATCATGCTGTGCATTATACTTGAAAAGGGAAATTCGACAAAGGAGATCGCGGGCACGGCATTATGGATTGATGATTATCTCGCCAACCTCGAATGTCTCGCCATCGAAGTTGAAGAACAGTTTTGTCACTCCCGGCGGCCAATTGACATCCAGCATGAGAGTGATCATGCCTAACTGATCCAACTGTCCGCTGGCGTGCGAGGCGTTGTGGTCAGTGGGCGGGTCGCCCAGCGAAGCCGAGAATAAACCCATCGCCGGCTGGTTGCGAGCATCGAACACCTGGAACGAGGCTGCGAGAGTGCCACCCATCTGCGCCTCAAAGGGACCAGTGTACTGTATACGATAACCGCTCCCAGTCACGATAAATGGCGGCTTTGTCTTTGTTAGGGTGATGGTCGCCGTTGGAGTTAAAGTAAAGGTAGCCGTAGGTACGATATGCTTTACATTGACCTGGCACCAGATATTGCCTCCAGTGATATGATCGTCTCCTTGCCTGCCTCCCACGAGGATGTTAATGAAATAGGTTTCCGTTCGTTCCGGTCCATCCACGGCTGTGCTGACGACGGTGATAGTTCCCGGAAGTGTGGACCATCCTGAATCGCCAGGCGCTGGTTGTTGTGAGACGCTGATTTCGCTGGCGGCCGGATCGCTGGCTGTCCCGGCGATGGTCCCGACTTTGAACTCAGTGACCTTGCCCTCGCCGCCCGTGTCGGCGATGGCTATCGTTTTCGTCTCCCCGTGGATCATTTCGAGTGGGACGGGGTCGCAGGTCACGCCGAAGACGGGTACACCGACCTTGGGCGTTGGTGTCGAGGTCTTCGTAGGGGAAGGTTGCGGAGTAACGGTACCGCAGGCGAGGGTGGCAGCGACCAGGATTGTGAGGGCGAGATAGAGGCGACGAGGATAGGAGGAAACAGTAACCGATTTCATAAAAACACCTCCATGCTTCTGATGAAAAAGGGAAAATTATAAAATCAGTATAGCAAATTGTTGAATGAAATACAACTACCAAGATAAAATTTGTCCAGTTAGTGTGTATTTGCACGAACAAGGACGCGCGGACAAAGTCCCTGTGAAAGCCCGAGGACAGCGTTACCAGGATCTATATTGAGGGTTGAAATTCATTGGGTTATGGGAGGGTAGGGAGCACATTATTGATGATCTCCTCCGCGTAGCGGATAACAATTTGCTCCAGATGTTTGTCTTGCGCTTCCGGGATCATCGCCGGAGGATTGTTGACATCGTACATCTGGTTGGGCGGGTAGTCGTTCAGCCGCACCCACGGGACGCCGCCTGCCACAGCCGCGTTGACAATGTCTATGGCGTGATTATTATTCGGCTGGACGTGGTCTTCCTCGGATTGGAGGCGCTGGTAAGGCACATCCAGCGCACCGATAAAGTGCACCGCCTCTCTCTCCGACCACCAGGCGTCGTCTGTGCAGGGCTGCCAGGGGATATCCGTGTGCGGGTCCGAGCCGCAGTAGACGGTTGTGTAGAACCGGTCTACCGGACCTTCCCAGTCAATGTAGAAGTCTATTGGTAAGTCAGGATAACGGGACAAGGCCCCAGCGGCGGCAGTCACGCCGTAGGAAAAAGAGACGAGACCATAGCGGCTCGTATCCAGCCCGGGCAACTTGGCCGCGGCCGCGATGACGGCTGTCAGTCCATCCTGGGTGATAAAGCCGTTGTAGTCTTCTGTCCCCTCGGATTGGCCGCGTCCATCCGCGTCGAAGACGATGACGATGAATCCTTCCCCCGAGAGCCGCGCCGCTCTCTGTGGGTCGGACTTGCCAATCCCGCCCGGCATGAGCACCAGGGCAGGCAACAGGTCTGAACCGTTCCAATCAGCCGGGTAAAAGGCACGTGTGTAGAGCCGCGCGTTGGAAGTCGGGTTCGTGACCCAGTAGGCATTCTCTGTGTCCGCGGGGACCAATTCTGCGAGCGGCGGGACAGCCGCGGGACCCGGTTCTTGTGTGGACGAAGCGACTGGTTCTGGCGAGCCGGCTCCGGGTCCGGGAGCGGGATGGTCAGGTGTTGTGCTGGTGGATAAGTTGCAAGCCACCGTCAGGATGTTGAGTATCAAAAAAAGTGCAATCGTCTTTTTCATTTCGCCTCCAGAAAAAAAGTCTTTGCACTATAATCGCATAAAAGGAACCGGATGTCCATCCCATTTTCTTCCTGGCCTGTTGACCCGGGAGCGCGTGCCAAACGACTCTCCGAGACCCTCTCCCCAGAGCGTCTTTCCCTGCTGCGGACGGTGGCTGACGAGGCTGCCGCGCGCCGCATGCCGCTCTACCTTGTCGGGGGGTTCGTGCGGGACCTGCTGCTGGGCCGTCCAGCCACGGACTTCGACCTCGTTGTTGAAGGGGATGCAATCATTTTGGCGCGTGCCTTGGCCGCAAAATACGGTGGGAGAGTAACAGCCCACAGCCGCTTCGGTACAGCACAATGGTTCCTCTCGAACACCTCGAACATCGAACATCAAACGTCTCCCGTCACTCGTCGCTCGTC
>JBFMCM010000285.1:0-5568 GCA_040754355.1 Chloroflexota bacterium
GGCGGCCTCCTGCAACGTGCGGATGCAGTTACCACACAGGGGATTGCCCACGCCACCTTCAACATTGACCGCCCCGGCCTGCTGGAAATCCGCGCCACAAGTGAACCGGCCACCGACTCAGTCATCCTGCAAATGGATGTGTCCGGGGAAGGCTTCAGCGTTACAGTGGTGGCGCCCACGCTCGAAGCCGCTCCTACCACCACGCCCGAAGCCGTCGCCACCCCAGACCTGGATGACATCCCCCTGGTCGAGCGCGGCGCGCCGGGATTTTTCGGATGGTTCCTGATGACCATCCTGATCGGCGGTTTGGGTTACCTGGCCTATTATGCAGGGACACGGACTGTCTCTTTGCGCTGGTCCTGGCGCTGGGGATTGTGTACAGCCGTCGGCGGGCTGCTGGCCTATACATATCTTGCCGTGCGCTTGCCGGGCGCGGCGGATTTTGTCACCCGCTTCCAATATGGAGGGATTAGCGGCATAGTCCTGCTGGGCGCGTTGGCTGGTTTTTCTGCCGGGTATGCCTGGATGTGGGCGCGCAACCGAAAATAGTTACACTTGTAGTTGAATGCCCCCAGCATCAATGATGACAAGTTGGAAACCCGCTCTACATTAGGGGATCAATGAGGCAATCAGGGAAAGCAATAACATTCCCCCAAGGACCCAGATAAAGATTTTCTCCGGGTAAGAATCGAGCAACTGTCGAAATGGATAGATCTTTCGGGCCTGTGGACTAGGCCGCGCCGGGAGTTCGCGCGTCCCCATCAGATACTGGCGGAATTCCTCCACCGAGGCCGGGCGATCGTTGGGATGCAGTTCAATCGCCCAGAGGATGGCGCGCTCGGTGCGCAGGCTGATGGCCGGGTTTAGTTTACGCGGTGCGGTCAGACTCTCCGGGTGCAGGAAACGCTGGCGGGCATCCACAGGCGGGGTGTTGGTCAACAGGTGGTAGAGTGTGCAGCCGAAGGCATAGACGTCGGAGCGGACATCGGTATGCAGGCCGTCGCCGCCGTATTGTTCGAGCGGGGTATAGAGCGCGGTGCCGCGTCCCTGGATGACCGTGATGGTCATCTCGTCGGGCACGAGGGCTTTGACCAGGCCGAAGTCCACCAGTTTGAGCAGACCGCTGGGAGTAATCTTCAGGTTGGAGGGCTTCACGTCGCGGTGGACAAGCGGAGGGTCCAGCCGGTGCAGGTAGGCCAGCGCGTCGGCCAGTTGGTAGACCCAGGCCAGCACTTCGGCCTCGTTCAGGAACTGGCCCTTCTGTTTGGCTTCCAGCATGAGCGCCCGCAGATCTTTGCCGGGGATGTAGTCCATCACCAGGTAGTCGCGCGCTCCCACGGCAAAGAAATCGGACACTTTGGGCAGGTTGGGATGGTCGAGGCGCGCCAAGATGGTGGCCTCGCGTCGGAACTGCTGGCGGGCCTCCTTGAGCAGATTGGCCGGGACTGTACGGTCGTGTTCCACTTCTTTGAGTGCGCACTTGCGCCCTTCCAGGCGCAGGTCATCGGCCAGGTAGATGTTGCCCATGCCTCCCTGTCCGATGCGCTCGCGGATGCGGTAGCGTCCGTGCAGGACCTCGTCGGTCTTGAGCGCGGCAGGCATAACGGTCCGTTTCGCTGTGGTGAATACGGCACGACGAGCGCGGGTGTCGGCGTGGTCAGCGCGTCGTGTCGGGAAATCAGTACTTTGTTATTATAAACGCCTTTCATCTTCTGTTGTATAATCAAAAAGATGAATACGGTCGGGAATCTGGAAGAGGCCCCCCTGCTGGTCGCACAGACTGGTCCACTCAAAGGACAGCGCTGGTCCTTGGGCAAGCCGCTCCTCATCGGGCGGGAGGCAACCTGCGACGTGGTGGTGCCCGACCGGATGGTTTCTCGTTTCCATGCCCGCATCACGCCCACGCCCGAAGGGATGCAGTTGGAGGACCTGGGCAGCAAGAATGGGACACACTGTAATGGGAATCCTGTCGCCGAGAGGATGATTCTAAAGGACGGGGATACCCTCCAGATTGCCCTCTCGCAGCAATTCGTCTACCTGACCTCGGACGCCACCATGCCGCTTGCAGAGGTCGAAACCGGTGTGGGGCGCCTGCGGCTCGACCTGCGCTCACGCCGTGTCTGGGTCAACGGCATTTCTGTAGCCCCGCCGCTTTCGGTGCTGCAATTCCACGTCTTGCACGTGCTCTACGAACGCCAGGGACAGGTGGTGCCGCGCGAGGAACTGGTCAGCGCCTCCTGGGGCGACGAGCAGGCGGTGGGCGTTTCCGACCAGGCGCTGGACGCCCTCCTGCGCCGCCTGCGCGACCGGATAGCAGAAATTGATCCATCACATAGTTATATCGTGACGGTCAGGGGGCACGGGATACGGCTGGATAACCCGAAGATGGAATAGAAAACTGCGAAGGCTTTGCACCTTCGCAGAATTTGTTTTATCCCAGACTCTTCTTCATCGAAAATTTCAACACCGCCCGGTAGACTTTCTCCAACTTTTCCAGCGTCCTGGCTTCTTCTTTGGAAGGCTTTTTATCGCCTTGTCCTTCGATTTGCGCGATCACACCCGCAATGGCGGAGGTCAGTTCGGGGGTGATCTCGGCGGCGTGCGCTTCCAGCCGTTTGTCGAGTTCGGCCTCGTTGGGGGCCTCCAGCAATTCCTCCAGCAATTGCACTTCCGGGGGCGGGGCGCTGGCTTGCTGGAGCACAGACACCACTTGCTGGAGTTTGGGCATACGCTCACCGTCGTTCTTGCGGTTGGCTTCCTGCAAAGCCTGATTCAATACCTGGATGAAAATGTCGCCTATCTCCGGCAGATGTTCTGCGGTGGCCTTTTGGATGTCCTCAGCCTTCAATAACGTTTCGAGCAGGGAGTTGGCGTGCTTGACTTCTTCTTCAACTCTCTGGTCAATCTTGCGGGTGATGTCCAGCAGTTTCGTGCGCAGGCCTTCCAGTTTCTTCCTCTCCTCGCCCGATGTTTTTTCGATGCGCTCGGTCAGGCTTTGGAAGAACAAGTAATCCAACCCGGGGCGGGTCATGCTGACCAGGGCGTTCAGACGGTCGTCGTTGGGAGCGTCAATCAGGATCTGCATCAACTTGTCACGGTCGAGACCCTTGCCGGCGGCTTGCAGCGTCTTGACGGCCTCCTGGATTTCATTGCTCTGCGCGGCGATCTTGCGCCCGTACTCGGTCTCGGCCAGCAGTTGTTTCTGGATTTCCTCCACCTGCCTGGCGGCCTGTTCCTGCCCGGACGAAAGCGCGCCTTCCGCCAGGCGGCTGAAGATGGCGAAGAACTCGGCGTCGAACAGGTCGGCGTTTTCTTTGATGATCCCGGCGCGGACCTCGGGCCCGTTCGCCGTCAGTAAGCGCTCCACCAGGCCGACGCGTTTCTGCTGACCCTGGATCATCTCCGGCGTGATGCCGTCCGCGCCGAGGATGCGCTCGATCAGGCTCTGGTAGGTGAGGAAACTCTGCGGGCGCAGGAGGTAACCCTTGCGCTTTTCGGCAGGCAGTTTATCCGTCAACTGGGTGATGAGCGGACCGACGATCTTTTCCTGCTCGTTGACCGACATCTTGAGTTCGGGGGGGAAATAGGTGAGCAACAGTTCTTTTTCGTTGTCGTGATACACGATGGGCGTGGCAAGAGGGCCGCTGAAGCCGCAGGCGCGGCAGGCGGCAAAATTGGAGACCCCGCCCAGCAGGCGTTGTTTGGCGACCGGGTCGGAGGTGACATCGAAGAGTTGTTCGACGATGGCTGCGACGGGCTGGTGGCACTGCGGGCAGGCGATAGTTGTTTTTTGAGGAGGCATGGTGGATTTCCGATTGATGATTTTAAATTGACGATTGAGTGGGCAACCGGCCTATTGTACTTCATTCCCTTTGGCGTGCGAAATTGATTTCAACTACTTGCGCGGCAGGGAGAAACAGACACGCGCGCCGGAGCCCGGCTGCGAGTCCACCCAGATGCGCCCGCCGTGGGCCTCGACGATGGCTTTGGCGAGGTACAACCCCAGCCCGGCGCCCTTCGTCTTGCGGACGGCTTTGTCTGAGCGATAGAAGCGGTCGAAGATATAGGGGATGTCGGCCGCGTCGATGCCGGGCCCCTGGTCGCTGACCGTGACGATGACCTGCCCCGGCCGCGTCTCGCCGCTGATGCGGATCTCGCCTTCAGGCGAGTACTTGATGGCGTTGGAGAGCAAATTGGAAAGCAGTTGGGAGAGCCGGTTCTCGTCGGCCAGGATGACGGGAAATTTATTTGGGAAGTCCACCACGATGGTGTGACGCTGGCTCTGGGTCCGGAAGCGCTCAGCCAGGCGGCTCGCCAGGGACGGCAGGTTTACGTCGGACAGGTTCGGGGTCAGACCTCCGGCTTGCAGGCGCGAGGCATCCAGCAGGTCCTCGATCATGGACGCCAGCCGGTCGGCTTCTTCTTCGATGACGGCCAGGCTGTCTCGCACGACGCCGCGCTCCCAGGTGGCGTCCTCGCGGCGCAGGGTGCTGACGTAACCTTTGATGAGGGCGACGGGCGTTTTTAGTTCATGGCTGACGATGGAGACGAAAGTATTCTTGATTTCTTCCGTATTGCGGAACTTGGTGATATCACGCACCGTGACGATGATGTTGCGCAGCCTGCCCTCGGAGGTGAGCAACGGCGCGTAGGTGATGCCGACCGGCAGGCTGGGCGGGTCGCTGCGTTCCAGGTCGCCTTCCACGTAGAGGTAGGCATTTGTAGTAAGCGGCCAGCCTCCTGCCTCGGCCTCCGCGAGGGTCAATCCCTCGGGGCGGCGCGCCCAGCGGATGATCTCATCGTGGGCTTTTCCCTGGATGTCGCTGCGCGCTCGTCCACACAGGCGCTCGAAGGCGGTATTGCCGCGTTCGATGGTGTGGTCGGCATTGAGGATGAGGATGCCGTCCGCGGCGGAGTCGAGCAGGGCGTCGAGGCGCTGTTTCTCGTAACTGACCTGGCTGTAGAGTTGGGCGTTGAAGACCGCTATGGCGGCTTGGTCGGCGAAGGATTGCAGAAGGAGTTTGTCGTTGGGGGAGAAAATATCCGGATAGTTACGGAAGATGAAAATGACGCCGATGACCTTCCGATGAGCGGCCAGGGGGATGCCGACGCCGTTCAGCAGTCCCATGCTGGCAGTATAGGTCAGGTTCTTCAACATGCGGTTGAGTTCCACCAGGTTGAGTTCCCCCACTTCCTCCTCGGCCAGCAGCGGTTCGAGGTAACTCAGGAAAGCCGGCGGGATGCCGTGCGCGGCCGCCACCCGCCAGCCGGTCGGCTCTTTGAGGGCGATGATCCCGGCCTGCCCGGCCAGCATTTCTATGGAAATGCGCAGAATGCGCGCCAGCAGTTTCTCCAGGTTGAGTTCCTGGGTGAGGGCGCGCGAGATTTCGAGCAGGTAGTCGCGTTGGCGGACGCGGAAATCAGGAAGCATGGCGATTTAAGATTGACGAGTTGCAATCTGCGCAATCAATTTTATCACCGGCAGGGATTGGATTTGTTAGATTTTTATTGGCGGGATATTGGAGTTATGCAAGATGCCCAGACAGGCGGAGTGCGGACTTGTGGGCG
>JBFMCM010000286.1:0-5323 GCA_040754355.1 Chloroflexota bacterium
CCGAATTCCGAAGACATGGTGGATGACGCGCTGGAGATGGTAGGCATGACCCAGCGTTCCGAAGGCTATATCGCCAATCTTTCCAAGGGTATGCGCCAGCGGGTGGGACTGGCCCAGGCTTTACTCAACCGGCCCGAGGTCCTGATTCTCGACGAACCGACCATCGGCCTCGACCCGGCCCAGGTGGTGGAAGTCCGCTCGGTCATCCGCGAGATCGGTAAGGAACGAACGGTCATGCTCTCCACCCACATCCTCCCGGAAGCCCAGCAACTCTGCGACCGCGTTCTCATTATCAACAAAGGTCACATCGTTGCCGAAGATACCCCCGAAAATCTTCAAGCGAGGTTGATGGGCGCCGAACGCGCCATCTTGCGCGTCAAAGGGGAATCAGACGACCTTCTCCCGTCCATAAAGAAAATCAAGGGCGTTCAAAACGCTGTCGTACGTGCAGATGGCACATTGGAATTTCAATACGCTTCGGGTATGGACGTGCGCCCGGAGGTTGCCAAGGCAGCCGTCAAGGCCGGTCATGACTTGCTCGAACTTACTCCCATTACCTTGAGCCTCGAAGAAATCTTCCTCGAACTGACTCGCGACAGCGTATCTGCCAAGAAAGGAGCCCGCAATGCGTAATATTTGGACGATCGCCAATCGGGAATATCGGCATTATTTCGTCAGTCCGATCGCTTATATTGTCGCTCTCCTGATCCTGCTGGTGTTGGGGATTTATTTCCTGCTCGTCCTATTCCAGGTTGCCAGTTCTGCCTATTACATGGGTACGACGACTCCGCCCAGCACAGACGATATCCTTGGGCTGATGCCCTTCCTGCTCCTGTTCGCCGTCCCGGCGTTGACCATGCGCCTGCTGGCCGACGAACATCGCACCGGGACGCTCGAACTGCTGCTCACCTCCCCCGTGTATGATTGGGAACTCATCGTCGGGAAATGGCTGGGTGCGTTTCTCTTCCTGCTCACGGTCATCGTCGTCACATTGCTCTTCCCGATCATCCTCAACACCTGGCTGGTTGACCCGGGAATTGACCGGGTTTTGATGCTCTCGAACTATTTGGGCTTGATCCTCGTAACAGCGGCATTCCTCGCCATTGGCACTGCGATCTCGTCCATCTTTAAAAACCAGTTCGCGGCCCTCTTTGCTACGATGGTGACCCTTTTCTTCCTGTGGTACATCATCGGCTGGCCAGCCTATGTGATGCAAAGCGGCGGGGAAATTTTCCGCTATTTGAGCATGAGCACACATTTCTTCGATGGTTTTTTGACCGGCTCTGTTAGCCTCGCGGATGTCTTCTATTATCTCAGCTGGACTGTCCTGGGCCTGTTTGTCGGGACGGCGGCAATCGAAATGCGAAGGTGGCAATAATGGCAAAGAAATCTACATCCCGCAAGAAATCCACAGCCAGGAAATTCGCCCCGCTCGGCCTCTGGTTTTCCGGGCTGGCGATCCTGGCAGGCATCCTTTTCCTGGCCGTGAAACTGCTTGTCATCATGCAGATCTACGTCCCGCCAAGCGACCAATGGATCAACACTGCTCTATTGATCTGCTTAGCCGTTTTTGTCATTGGCTTGGCCTCCTTTGCTCTGCTCAACCCGAATCGCGTCCGCGAACTCCTGACCGGCCAAAAAGCCAGGCATGGCAGTAATGCATTGATCACCCTGCTTGCCATGCTCGGTATCGTATTTGTCGTCAACCTGATCATCTACCAGAATCCGACACAATGGGACTGGACCCAGGACAAGGAGCACACCCTGGCTCCCGAATCGCTCGACACTCTCGCGGCGCTTCCTGCTCCCGTCCAGGCGCTGGGATTCTTTACGCTGAACTATTCCAGTGCCAGCGCCGAAGATCTGTTGACCGATTTCAGGGACAGCAGCGACGGCAAATTCGACTACCAGATCATTAACCCCGAAACCAATCCTGCCCTGGCGCAGCAATACAACGTGACCCGCGACGGCACAATCATTCTCGTTCTAGAGGACCGGCAGGAAATGCTCTCGTATGCAAGCGAACAGGCGATTACCAGCGCCCTGGTGCGCCTGATGAACCCAGGCGAGCGCGTCGTCTATTTCATGACCGGGCACGGTGAAGCAGACATCCTGAACAGCGGCGACACATCATATACCAGCGCCGTCAGCATGTTGGAAGCCAAGAATTACACGGTCTTGACCCTGAACCTGCGCGCTGAAAACCAGATACCTGAGGACGCCAAAGCAATCATTATTGCTGGCCCGACCCAACCTATATCCTCCGGTGAGACTGCCCTGCTGAAAACCTACCTAGAAAATGGCGGTGCTTTGATCCTCCTCGAACAGCCCACATTGGAGACCGAGGTCGGTAACAGCCCAGACGCACTTCAAAACTACCTATCCGAGGCTTGGGGCGTGACATTCAACAACGATATCATCATTGACCCCTCCTCCGATCCGTTGAGCTTTGCCATTTCTTACTCCTACGGCGATCACGACATCACCAAGAATCTACAGAACACGATCACCTTCTTCCCGATCGCTCGTAGCGTGGACATTGCAACGGCCTCTGCCGATATTCAGACCTATCCGCTCGTGCTCACCATTGACCGCGCCTGGGGCGAAACTGATTTCGAAGCGCTGGCAAACAGCCAATTCGAATATCAGGCCGATTCTGACACCCCGGGTCCTATCCTGTTAGCGGCGGCGCTCGAAAATACAGCCTCCAGTGCCCATCTGGCTGTCTTTGGAGATGCCTCATTTGCGACCGACACCTTCTTCGACCAGTACGGCAACGCCGACCTGTTCATCAACTCTGTAGACTGGGCCGCCGGCGAAGAGGACATGATCAGCCTGACCGCGAAGACCACCACCGAGCGCTCCTTGCTGCCTATCAACAACACCGGCTGGATTGTCCTGGGTCTGTCCTTCATTTGCATCATTCCGGGCATCATCGTTGCAGGCGGCATCATCGCCTGGATTGCCCGGCGGGCACGAGGCTAGGTCATGAAGCGATCATCATGGATTTTGCTGGTCCTCCTAGCAGTTGCCATCGGCGTCTATTTCGCAATCAAATACACGAACGAGAAGAAGGCCGCGCAAGCAACGCCGGTCCCTGAAATCAACTCCTACCTCATCCAGGAAACAGACAGCCTCTTGACGCGCATTCGCATCTTCGATCAGGATTATCACATCGTCGAGATGCAGCGCAACCAGGACGGATTCTGGGATGTTACCCTGCCAACGTTCGGGGCTGCTGATCAGGCCCTGGCGAGCGCGGCAGAAACCCAGTTCGGCGCGCTCGGCATCGTCACAGACGTCGGCCAGGTCGCCTCCCTGAGCGATTTCGGCCTGACTTTCCCGGCCTACACCATCAAACTCACCTACGCGAATGGCGTTGAGCATAAAATCGAGGTCGGCAATACGACACCCACCGGGAGCGGTTACTACGTTCAACTGGACGACGCAGGCGTGTATGTTATTTCCCAATATGGCCTGAACGCAGCCCTGAATTTGATTGACAACCCGCCCTATCCGGCTACCGCCACCCCCACTCCGACCCTGGAACTGTATACATCCACCCCCGTCGAGCAGCCGACTAACACTCAGGAAGTGACGATTACGCCAACCCCATAAACTCGAGTGTCTGATGAAACCTTTGGCGAGCGAAGGCGTCATATCTATTAGACGCCTTCGCAACGCCTGAGAGCAACTCTTGGCCAAGATGATATGAAATCCGTCAGATCGGTTAGGGTATTGCTTTTCACCCCAAAAAAGAGTATGCTGAATCAGACGAATTTTAGTTAGGTAAGGATTTGAGAGAGAAGAATGGAAAACCCTTTACTCCTTGAGGAGGAAGAAGAATATTCGGCCATTGCCCGGCTGATCGAACTGGGACGGCAGAAGTCTTACGTCACAATTGACGACATTCTGCACTTCTTCCCGGAAGCCGAACAAGACGTGGAGCAATTGGAAGAAGCCTTCGCGGCTTTATTGAGCGCGGGCATCGCCTTTGTCGAAGATACCCCTGGCACCGAACCTCCAGAAGACGAACTGGCAGCCGCTGAAGGCGCCCCGGCTGAAACCGAACCCGAACTATCCCTCGACGACTATCTAGCCAATATTGACACCGACGACACCATCGGGCTGTATTTGAAAGAAGTCAGCCGCGTCCCGCTGCTAACCGCCGAAGAGGAAGTCGAACTCGCCCAGCGCATCGAGCGCGGACGGATGGCGCGCGAGGAACTGGCCCGCGGCAACGTCAGCCCGCGCCGGCGCATCGAACTGCGCAAACTCATCGAAGACGGCTGGGCGGCCCGCGAACATCTCATCACCGCCAACTCCCGCCTGGTCATTTCCGTCGCCAAGAAATACATGGGGCGCGGCGTCCCGTTCCTGGACCTGATCCAGGAGGGCAACATCGGCCTGATCCGCGCCACCAAGAAATTCGATTACCGCCGCGGCCATAAGTTCAGCACCTACGCCACTTGGTGGATCCGCCAGGCCGTGACGCGCGCCATCGCCGACCAGGGTCGCACCATCCGCGTCCCGGTGCACATGGGCGACCAAATCAACAAACTACTGCGCGTCCAGCATCAGTTGACCCAGCGCCTGGGACGCGAACCCTCGGTCGAGGAACTGGCCGACGCCCTGGAAGTACCGCCCAAGAAGGTCGAGAACATGATCCAGGTGGCGCGCCGTCCGCTTTCGCTGGAGACCCCCACCGACGACGAAGAAGACTCGGTGCTCGGCGATTTCATCGAGGACGACGAAGCCGCCCCGCCGGACGACACCGCGACCTATAACCTGCTGCGCGAACACCTTGGCGAAGTCCTGAATGGGCTGCCACCGCGCGAAGTGCGCATCCTGCAACTGCGTTACGGACTGCTCGACGGGCAAGCCTACACGCTCGAAGAAGTGGGCCGCAAGATGGGCGTGACGCGCGAGCGCGTCCGGCAGATCGAGGCCCAGGCCTTGAGCCGCCTGCGGCATCCATCCATCCGCCGCAAACTGCGCGATTATCTGGGCGAGTAACAACGCCTAATATTACATAAAACGCAACCAATCAACCGGTTGCGTTTTTTGTTTCTGGTTTTTTGCATTTTAGTATAAAATCATCCCATGCGCTTTACCATCCGCCAAACCTTCGTCATTATCTTGTTCCTCGGCCTCTTCGCCATGACCCTGCGCCCGGTCGCCGACCCGGATTTCTGGTGGCACTTGCGCACCGGTCAACTCATCGCCGAGACAGGCGCCATTCCCCGCGCCGACCCATTCTCGTTTACGAATTTCGGTAAAACATGGATCGCCCACGAATGGCTGTCAGAATTGATATTTTATG
>JBFMCM010000287.1:0-14890 GCA_040754355.1 Chloroflexota bacterium
TGCACGTTGAGGCAGCCGAAGCGCGGCAGGTCGAGCACGGCGGGGCGCAGGATCTGTCCGAAGGCGGCCACGACGATGAGATCGGCAGCCCAGGCCTGGAGTTGGGCCATGGCTTCGGGCTGGCGCAGCTTCTCGGGCTGGATGACGGGAATGCCGAGGCGCAGGGCGGCTTCTTTGACGGCCGGCGGTTTCAGGGTCCCGCCGCGCCCGGCCGGACGATCGGGCTGGGTCACCACGCCAGAGATTCGATAACGCGCGGCCAGCGCCTCCAGGCTTGGGACGGCGAAGTCCGGCGATCCCATGAAGACGATTCGAGGGGATTGGGTCACGCGCCTATTCTACTTCGATTCGGAGAAAAGGTTAACTCAACCGCTCGGTAGTACTTTTGCATCAGCAAATTGGTTGATTTTTGTCCAGATTAGATGTAAAATAACGAAAACTTATATCCAGGAATATTCCTCAGGAGGAACCAATGACCGAACAACCCATGACCCCCGATATTACCCAGGACGACAAACTGTGGGCATTGCTATCGTACATCTTCTCGCCCCTCATTCCGTTGATCGTCCTGCTGATGGAGGAGAAGAAGAGCCGCCCCTTCATCAAGTTCCATGCCGTTCAGGCGCTCATTCTCGGCCTGGTTATGGATGTCCTGTACCTGGCGCTGGGCTGGATCTTCGTCGGCCTGTGCCTGGGTCTGGGGCTCTATATCTATATGATCGTCATCGGATTCAAAGCCTATGGCGGCGAGACCATGACCGTGCCGGTCGTCACCGACATGATCAAGAAGAACTACTGGGGTTAATTCCCGCCCACAAACACAAGAAGCCTGCCATGCGCAGGCTTCTTTGGTTGAATGATCAAAATGTTTTGTGCAGGTAGGCGTATATGTGTTAAACTTATCACAACTGTCATCTAGAAGGAGAATGATTATGCCTGCCAAGAAGAAAACAGTCCCCCCAGCAAAGAAAACTGCCTCCCCTGCGAAGAAAACTACCCTCCCAGCGAAGAAAACTGTCTCCCCGGCGAAAAGAGATGAGGTGATTGTACCCGCGGCTCCTGTCGAACCGGTTACCCCGATCGAGCCGGTTGTTCCGGTCAGCCCGGTTGTGCCGACGGCTCCGGTGGAGCCTTATGTCCCACCGCAGCCAGTTTCCCCGACTGGTCAAAAACCCGGGATGGTTCAAGCGATTGCCATCATGACGCTGGTCAATGGCATCTTGAATATCCTGTGGGGCCTAGGACTTACCAGTGGGGTGGTGCTGGGCACATTAGGCATCGGTTTGCTTTGCGCGCCGGTGACGATCCTGCCTCTCATCTTGGGTATTTTCGAAATCCTCTACGCTGTGAAAATCCTGCCCAATCCTATCCAGCGCGTTCAGCCCAACCAGACCATCGCAATCCTTGAGATCTGCATGGTACTATTTGGCGATTTTATCTCGCTCATCGTTGGTATCCTGGCGCTCGTTTTCTACAGCGATGCCAATGTCAAAGGCTACTTTGCCCGTATCAACAGCCAAACATAGCGAAACGAGATTTCTTCGACCCCGCCCCGGCGGGGTCTTTTTTTGCAACCTCTTCAGGCTGGTGGCGTAAAGTGAGTGTGTCATTAATCTGAAAGGAGAAAAATTATGTCTGACAAGAAGAAAGTAATATCCCCGGTCGAGCCTGTCGAGGCGATTGTGCCTCAGGCGGAACCGGCTGCCCCGCAGACTCCGCCACTCCCGCCCCAGCAACTCGGTCCGGGCGATGAACGGACCTGGGGTCTGCTGGCCCATTTGAGCGTTCTGCTCAACCTCATCACCGGTTTTGCCGGTCCCATCGCCGCGCTGGTCATTTACCTGATCTACAAGGACCGCTCGCGCTTCGTGGCTTACCATGCCCTCCAGTCTGCCCTCTTTCAACTCATCTGGTGGTATGGCGGCGGTGTGTTGATCGGCTTGATGTGGGCGATTGTCGGAGCCCTCTCGGCGATTGTCATCGGCGTAGTGCTCGTCCCGTTTGCCGTTATCCTGACGATCCTATTTGCGCTTCTCCCCCTGGGTGCGCTTATCTACGGCATCGTCGGCGCGGTGCAGGTCAGCCAGGGGCAGGATTTCAAGTACTGGCTGGTCGGTGACTGGGTGCGCGGTACACTGACAGGCGCATAACCCCTTTTTCTCCTCCCGGACCGGCGCGGAAACGCACCGGTCTTTTTATTTACCACGAATTTTTAACTTGACTCTCGTTCCCCTTCCTTTTACAATGAGTCGGCATTACAATCGAGCGGCCGCAGGGAAGAGACTCTCTTGGTAGTGACGACTTTAGTCGTCAAATAGCGACTGAAGTCGCTACTACGATTAGAGGGCGCCGAAGGGGCAAGCCCGGGGACGGCAAGACCGGGTGAAACTCTCAGGCAAAAGGACCCTGCGCCAGTTTCCTCTGGAAAGTTCCTTTTTGGGAACACCGAAGGGGCAAATCTGCTTAGTTTGATAGTTTTATAGTTCGGTGGTTCTGTGGTTCGGTAGTCCGATAGCCGGGTCGTTCAAGGCTCTGCAGGTCAACCAACTACACAACTAACAAACTACACAACTATCCGGCTAACTGACGAATCTCTCAGGTTGATCACAGAGGCGCGCGATGGTGAATCGTGCGCCTTTTTTTGTTCCGCACACAGCCTTGGCGCTCTCTGCGCCTTGGCGGTAAAAAACATAGGAGCCTAAAATGAATATTCCTACCAATCTGAAGTACACCAAATCCGACGAGTGGTTCGACCCGGCCACCGGCAAGATGGGCTTGACCGATTATGCCCAGGGACAGCTCTCCGACATCGTTTTCGTGGAGGTTGTCGTCAGCGCGGGCGAGGCGCTCGAAACCGGCAAGGCTATTGCCTCGGTCGAGTCGGTCAAGGCCGCGGCTGAAACCTACGCGGCGGTTGCCGGAAAGGTGGTTGCTGTCAACGAAGGATTGAGCAGTAACCCGGAGGTCCTCAACAGCGATCCCTACGGCGCAGGCTGGATGGTCCAGGTGGAAGGCGGAGACGCCTCCGGGCTGATGGACGCGGCGGCGTACGAGAAGTATTGTGAAGAAAGAGCGCATTAGTTGGATAGTTGTGTAGTTGGATAGTTTCGTAGTTGTGGGGGCGGGTGGTTGTGAGTGCCAGCCCATTTGCTCACAGATTTATCCAACCGTTGAACTACCGAACTACGAAACTACTGAACCAGGTAACTAATATGAGTTATATCCCCATTAGTCCCTCCGAACGGGAGGCGATGCTGGCGACCATCGGCGTCGAGAAGATCGAGCATCTCTTCAAAGATGTCCCTGCCAAACACCGCTTTCCGGACCTGAAACTTCCCCCGGCCCTGACCGAAATGGAGGCGGCTGCCGAACTCGATGGCCTGGCCTCCGACAACGAGACCGTGCGCGACCTGGCTTGCTTCCTCGGTGCGGGCGCGTACAACCACTACATTCCCTCCGTCGTTGACCACATCCTGCGGCGCGGCGAGTTCTATACCGCCTACACTCCCTACCAGCCGGAAGTGTCGCAGGGCACGCTCCAGGCCATCTTCGAGTACCAGTCGCTCATCACTGCCCTGACCGGCATGGAGGTCTCGAACGCCTCGCACTACGACGGCGCGACCGCCGTGGCGGAGGCCGTCAACATGGCCTACGCCCAGTTCCGCGGCAAGCGGACGAAGGTGGTCATCTCGCCGGCCGCCCACCCGCAGTACCGCGCCGTCTTGCGGACGTATTCGCAGGG
This sequence comes from Chloroflexota bacterium, assembly GCA_040754355.1. Lineage (GTDB taxonomy): Bacteria > Chloroflexota > Anaerolineae > Anaerolineales > Villigracilaceae > UBA877. The sequence goes on from JBFMCM010000287.1 coordinate 3,743, forward strand.
GATGGGGCTCGAACTGGCGGGGGACGATCCAAAGACAGTGAGCAGTGAACAGTTATCAGTGAATAGTCCCGAGGCGCTGGTTGACAAAAATACGGCATTACTCGTAGTGCAATACCCGGATTTCTTTGGTCGCATTTTCGATTACACCAAGTTGGTCGAAATCGCCCATGCCCAAGGCGCGCTCGTCTGCGTGGCGGCCAACCCGATCACACTGGGGCTGCTGAAATCCCCCGGCGAGATGGGCGCGGACATCGTCGTCGGCGAGGGCCAGCCGCTCGGAATCCCGCTCTCCTACGGCGGGTCTTATCTCGGCTTCTTTGCCACCCGCAAGCAATACGTCCACAAGATGGCCGGACGCCTGGTCGGCGAGACCGTGGACAGCCGCGGCCAGCGCGCCTACGTGCTGACGCTGACCGCCCGCGAACAGCACATCAAGCGCGAGCGCGCCACCTCCAACATCTGCACCAACCAGGGATTGATGGCGCTCGCTTCGGCAGTCTATCTCTCGGTGATTGGTCGCACCGGCCTGCGCCAGGTGGCCGAACTGTGTTACCACAAGGCGCATTACGCTGCACAAAAGATGGGCAAGATCAAAGGATTCAAGTTGTGCTTCTCCGATCCATTCTTCCATGAGTTCGCCCTTGGCTGCCCGCAGCCGGTGGCTGAAATCAATGCTCACCTGCTCGAACACGGCATCCTGGGCGGCTACGACCTTGGTCAGGATTACCCGGCGCTGAAAAATCACATGCTGATTGCTGTTACCGAGATGAACACGAAAGATGAAATTGATGCGTTCGCGGAAGTGCTATCGGAGGCGAAACATGGCTAGAATCGTCGAACCCACCATCTTCGAACTGTCCTCCCCCGGACGGACCGGCGTCATGTTCCCGGACCCGGATGTGCCGCGCGCCAAACTGCCCGAGAATCTGCTCCGCAACGATTTACCGCTGCCCGAACTTGCTGAAGTGGACGTTGTACGCCACTACATGCACCTCTCGAAATTCAACTACAGCGTGGACGGCGGCTACTATCCGCTCGGCTCGTGTACGATGAAGTACAACCCCAAGATCAACGAAGATACCGCCCGCCTGCCCGGTTTTGCTTTTACGCACCCGCTTCAACCCATTGAGACGGTGCAGGGCAACCTGGTGTTGATGTACACCCTCCAGGAATGGCTGAAGGAAATTGCCGGTTTCGCCGCGGTGACTCTCCAGCCGGCCGCTGGGGCGCACGGCGAGTTGACCGGCGTCCTGATTATGCGCGCTTACCACAAGTCCCGCGGCGACACGCAGCGCGTCAAGATGCTCATCCCCGACTCGGCCCACGGGACGAACCCGGCCTCCTCGGGCATGACCGGCCTGGAAATCGTCCAGATCCCCTCCGACGGGCGCGGCAACGTGGACCTGAACGCCCTCAAAGCCGCCTGCGACGAGACCGTCGTCGGCTTGATGCTGACCAACCCCAACACGCTTGGTCTGTTCGACGAGCACGTGGAGCAGGTCATCCAGATTGTTCACGATTGCGGCGGGCTGGTCTATGGCGACGGCGCCAACTTGAACGCCCTATTGGGCATCGTCCGCCCCGGCGATTTGGGCTTCGACCTGATGCACTTCAACCTGCACAAGACTTTCTCCACCCCGCACGGCGGCGGCGGACCGGGCTCCGGTCCGGTGGGCGTGGCGGAGAAACTGTCCGAGTTCCTCCCCTCGCCCATCGTCGGCATCCTCGAAGCAGGGACAAAGGACCAGCCTCCACTGTACGGTTTCGTCGAGCCGAAACGGTCCATCGGCCGCCTCAAGGCCTTCAACGGCCACTTCGGGATGTTCGTCCGGGCGTTTACTTACATTGCCATGCACGGCCCGGATGGCCTGCGCCAGATTGCCGAGCACGCCGTGTTGAATGCCAATTACTTGCTGGCGCGGTTGCGCATGACATACCGCGTCCCGTACGACCGCATGTGTATGCACGAGTTTGTGGCTGAGGGGAAGGTGGATGGTTCGGTTGTCCGCGCCCTGGATATCGCCAAGCGGCTGATGGACTACGACTTCCACCCGCCGACGAATTACTTCCCACTCATCGTCCATGAGGCGCTGATGATCGAGCCGACCGAGACGGAAAACAAGCAGACGCTGGACGCCTTTGCCGACGCCCTGATCAGGATTGCCGAGGAAGCGAAAGCGACCCCGGACCTGCTCCACGCGGCCCCGCATAAGACGCCCTTTGGCCGCATGGACGAGGTCAAGGCGGCGCGCGAACTGGTGCTGTGCTGCTGGCTGCCGGAGGAGTACAGGTAGGTCACATATCCTGCTAGATAGTCCCGCTGTTGCTTCTGGACGGAATCAGAGAGGACACCCATGAAGAAAATAAGTCTGAACGAAGATTGGCTGGCCGTCATCATCGCATTCGCGCTGCTTCTATTGGCCCTAGTCGGTGCCATCAGCCCTGATTGGACGAAGTTTTAGGGGGCATCATGTCTGTTGAAATTAAACCATCTTCCCCTCGTTCGATCTTATTAGGCCCGATTACCGGGTTCATCCTCGTTGTCGGTTTGGCATTCCTGGCACATTGGATCAAGTTGCGCGTCTACGATACACAACTGCCATTCGGTATCCCTGGCAAGGTGCTGGAGTACCCGCTCTGGGCGGCCTTGATTGGACTGCTTGCCAACCTCGTGCTTCGTCTTTTCAAAGCCCATGGTCGGTTACGCGGAGGCTTTCGCACCGAATTCTTCCTAAAAATCGGTCTGGTGCTGCTGGGTGCGACCATCAGTTTCAAGACGATTGCCACCGCGGCTGGAGGTGCTGTCCTGCAGGCGCTGGTGCTGATTGCCGCAGTGTATTTGTTCGCCTGGTGGCTGGGCGGGAAATTCGGGCTTTCCGATACCCTGCGGGCGGTCATGGCCTCCGCACTATCCATTTGCGGCGTCTCGGCGGCGATTGCCGCGGCAGGCGCAGTTCATGCCAAGAAACAGGAGATCACCTATATTACAGCACTGGTCATTCTGGTGGCGCTGCCGATGATGGTGCTGATGCCCATCCTGGCGCATTGGATGGGGCTTTCAGGAGCCGTGGCCGGGGCGTGGTTTGGCGGCAATGTGGACACGACCGCCGCGGTGGTGGGCGCGGGCAAAATCTACGGCGCGGAAGCCGAGACCATCGCCACCATTGTCAAGAGCACGCAAAATGCCTTCATTGGCGTTGTGGCTTTCTTCCTGGCGCTGTATTTCACCACGGTGGTGGAAGGTAAGGAAAACAGGAAGCCGAGCGCAGCCGTTATCTGGCAGCGCTTCCCGAAGTTCGTGATCGGTTTCATCCTGGCTTCCATACTCTTCAGTGTGGGATTGATCCCCGCCGCGGCAAAGGCGGCCCCCTTCAATGCCGGAAACGTTATCGCTGCCATGAAAGACTGGGCCTTCTGCCTGGCCTTTGTCAGCATGGGGCTGACGATCTCGTTCTCCGACCTGAAGCAGATGGGCTGGAAGCCGGTGGCAGTGTATTTGATTGTGACGGCCTTCAATACCGTGCTGGCACTTGGCGCGGCCTGGCTGATCTTTGGTCTGCTCTTCCCAGCCTAGGCGCGGACAGGAATGCCATGGCGTCTGTCAGGCTGGCGGCCTTCACCGATTTGCCCCGGATTGTGGGTATCTACAATCAAGCCATTGCTGCTGGAAATGCCACGGCAGACACGATCCCCTTGACGGTCGAGCAGCGCCAGAATTGGTTCCAATTCCATACGCCGGATGCCTATCCCATCTATGTGTACGAGCAGGACGGACAGGTCCTGGGCTGGCTGTCGGTCAATCCCTACCGCGGCCGCCCGGCCTTGTCGCGGACAGCCGAGGTCTCGTATTATGTGGATTATAGTCATCATGGAGGCGGCATCGGGTCCGCGCTGCTGGCACATGCCCTGGCGGACGCGCTTCGGATTGGGAAAAAGGTCTACCTCGCCATCCTGCTGGAATGGAATGTGGGCAGTATTCATTTACTGGAGAAATATGGTTTCGAGCGCTGGGGGCATTTGCCTGAAGTAGCCGAGTTCGATGGGAAATTGTGCGGACAGTTCTATTATGGACGCAGAGTTTGATAGATGATTAAGCGCTCGTGTATTTCACCCTTTTGGCACTGCTTTTCTTGACAGCCGTGCTATACTGGTAATGCCAAGAGGAGATGAGACGATGAGTGAAACGCACGCTGTTCCTCGGTCCGTGCCAGTCATCCGCTGGATCGCCCGCATTTGGAGCGGTGTGGTCTTCGCGCTGGCGATTCTCGAAATCGTCTACCCTGACCCCTATGCCACCGAGCCAGTCCCCGCCGCGGACTGGTTCCTGCTCAGCCTGTGGGGCGTTGCCATCCTCGGGCTGGCGGCCGCCTGGCGCTGGGAAGCCATCGGCGCGATGATCGCCATCGTCACCATGTTCCTGCGTGAGGCCGCTTTCTTCCTCCTCAAAGGCTTTTGGCACCCGGCCTTCCTGATTATCTGGATTCTCATCGTTCCTCCGGCGATCATGTTCTTGGCAGCGTGGGGACTGACAAGAAAAGTGCAAAGGGCCGGGCCTCCAAAGCCTGAAGTTCCATAAAAATGTCACCATAAGGATGGGCATTTGCTCGTCCTTTTGTTTTCCCGGCCTGTGATAAACTTGGCCTCTGCAACCCATCCCTTCAGGAGACCTCTTCGAACATGTGCGGCATCTTCGGTATTGTGACGAAAGAAGAACAACCCCTTGGCCCAATCCTCATCGAAGCGGCCAGACGATTGACCTACCGCGGCTACGACTCGGTCGGCGCGGCGACCATCTCTGGCAGCAGGATTGATTTACGCAAAGATGTCGGTAAAGTGGACGAAGTGGCCGCCAAATACAACTTTGCCGAGATGACCGGCTCACGCGGCATGACCCAGCTGCGCTGGGCCACCTTCGGCGAACCCTCGCAGGTCAACTCCCAGCCGCACCTCGACTCGGACGGCGACCTGGTCGGCGCGCACAACGGCAACGTGGTCAACAACGTCGAACTGCGCCAGCAGTTCATGGCCGAAGGCCTCACCGTCCGCTCGATGAACGACGGCGAGTCCTGCGTCCACGCCGTGGAACGCTACCTCAACAAGGGCTACGACTTCATTGACGCCATCCGTCTGGCCTACGGCGACCTGGAGGGCGACTACGCCTTCGTCATCGGGCGCGTGGACGACGACAAACTCTACGCCTTCAAGAAAGGCTCCGGTCTGGTGGTCGGCCTGGGCGAGGGTTTCACCTGCGCCTCATCGGACCTGCCTTCCATCCTGCCGCTGACTCGGAAGATCGTCCGCATGAACGATGGGGAGATCGTGACGCTGTGGGCCGAGCGCGTCGAACTGCGCTCGGTCAAAGACGGCTCGGTTCTGGACCGGGAGCCTGAGACCGTGACCGAGTCCATGGACGCGGTTCAGAAGGGCGGTTACCCGCACTTCATGTTGAAGGAGATTCACGAACAGAGCCAGGTGGCGCGCGAACTGCTGCATCTTTTGGATGGCATGTCCGAGGCGCCGTCCCGAGACGACAGTCGAGGGATCCAGACCGTGCTCGAAAAGATGCGCACGGCGCGTCACCTGTATTTCATCGGCTGCGGCACGAGTTACCATGCCTGCCTGGCGGGCGCGGTCTACTTCGCCCAGATCGCCGGGCGGGCAGCCATCCCGGTGCTGGCCCCGCAGTTCATCCCGCAGTATGCTCCGGCAGTGAACCACGAGGACGTGGGACTGTTCGTGAGCCAAAGCGGCGAGACCAAGGACGTGCTCAACGCCCTGCAAATCGCCGAAGAGAGGGGCATGACTTCATTCGGTTTGGCGAACGTGATCGGCTCCACGCTGACCAAGGCCACAGCCTGCACCCTGCCGTTATGCTGCGGCTACGAGATCTCGGTCCCGGCCACGAAGACGTTCACCAACCAGGTGGTGGCCTTCCTGTACCTGGCTTACCGCCTGGCCGGGCGGGATACGAAAGAATTGGCAGTCATCCCGGATTTGATGGACAGGACACTGGAGATGGTGACCCCGCAGGTGGAGGCGATCGCCCCGTCGGTCAACGAGTGGAACGACCTGTACTGCCTGGGGTACGGCGCGACATACCCGATGGCGCTGGAGGGGGCGTTGAAACTCAAGGAGATCACCTACGCCCACTGCGAAGGCATGCTCTCGACCGAGTTCAAGCACGGACCGCTCTCGGCGGTGACGAAGAACTACCCGATCCTGTTCGCCGTCCCGCCCGCGGACGTGCCGCTCATCGTCAGCGGCATCAACGAGGTGACCTGCCGCGGGGCGCGCGCCATCGCCATCGGCCAGGAAGACGCCCGCCTGCGCGCCAACGCCACGGATGTGATCGTCCTGCCGGAGTCCACGCCGGAGATTGCCTCCCTGCTGGCGGTGCTGCCTCTGCAATTGCTGTCGTATCACATGAGCGTGATGCGCGGTTTCGATCCCGATTTCCCGAGAAATTTGTCCAAGACGCTGACAGTGGATTGATGGGACCTATCCCCCCGCCCTTCCCAAATGGGAAGGGAGCCAGTTGCGCAAGGCTTTGGCTTCTCCCCCTTGGGGGATCGCGAAGCATACCCGAGCGAAGCGAGTGGTAGACGGGAGAGGGGTCCTTCCTCGATTTCCCGAGGAACCTGTCCAAGACGCTGACGGTGGATAGCTTTGTAGGTCACGCATTTTGCGTGACGGTTTTGTGCGAATGTCCGGCTAAAAGCCGGACCTACAATTTACTACTCTCCCCAAAGCGAATTTCTTGGCTCATCCCAAACAAACGGCGCGGCATATAACCCGCGCCGTTCCCATTCCAAGTAACTGCTATCTTGCCAATCGCGCGGCTGGGCAATCCATCCATGCTTGGCTGGATTGAAGTGGATGTAGTGGAGATGATTTTCCAAATCCCTATCATTCCGGATGATATGATCCCAGAACCGTTTTTGCCAGAATTTTGTTGATTCGGAAGGCGGAATGCCTTTCATCACCTTGTATGATTTCGTAAAATTTGTCTTGAGGGATTGCATTATCTGGCTGAAATTGCTTTTGCCTGTTGGCTGGATGATCATGTGAAAATGATCGGGCAGAAAAACATATCCTAGCATGGTGAAGGAATGCAATCCTTGAACTCTGTGCAAGGTGCTTCGAAGGAGGGAGACTGTCTCAGGATCATGGAAAACAGGCAGGCGGCTTTCGACAACCTGGGTGATGAACACTGCTGCGCCAGGGACGTAGTAGCGTCGAATGTTCATGCCTCAAATTATAAATGATTTGTAGGTCACGCATTCTGCGTGACTTCACTGAAACCGTCACGCTGCAAGCGTGACCTACTTTGCTCATCTGCATAGAAAACCTCCCCATGCGGCTTCCGCGTCAGGGGAGGTCGCTTCAATTGTTGGCTTCTACGGCATCCGCATGAATTCCGCCAAACTAGTACCTTCCTCGTCGATCAGGGTCAACATTTCGCCTTCCAACTGGAAGGAGGCTGTGGCGGCCAGGGCGGCGAAGTAGGCCGATTCCTGGTCCATGACTTCCTCCGGGAAGCAGGCCATCAGGGTGGACATGAGCGCGCCGAAGGTCAATTCATCACCGTTCAGGGTGTACTCGCCGCCGAAGCCGTTGCAGGAGGCGTTGCCGGAGGCCTGCCCGTCCGCGAAGGCGAGGCTGGGCTGGGTGCCGTCCAACACGGGCTGTCCGTTGAGTCTAGTCAGCGTCCAGGAGGTGCCGTTGAGATCGGCCAGCGGGACGCCGGTCCCGGTGCAGGCGGTCAGGGTTAGGACAATTGCTGCCAGGGCAAATGCGAGAATCTGTTTTTTCATCGTTTTTTCTCCTGTAAGAATTTACAAAGTACGAACGCAGAAAGCGGGGAAAATGTTCCCTCTATGCGACCCGAATGGATGGCAATTATTCGCGGCAAGTTACCTGGTCCATTTGGGGGGTTGTAGATGTTCAAAACGGCATATAATTGGGGGAAATCGCCCGAATCCGCTCACCCTGCATGAAAAAACGAGGACACCACTCTCTGGCTGACAGGCTCACGGCATGGCTGACGCATCGCCACCTGCCCTTTTTTACTGCAATAATTGGGATCCTCCTCGGCATCCCGGCCTTCTGGACAGGCGGGGGGCCCTCCGATGACATTCTCCAGAGAAGCGCCATCTTATCCTCTCCTCTTTCCACCGTCTTGACCCGGCTGTACGTCTTTCTCGACCCGGCGGTCAACCATCAATCCATGGATGCCGGCTATTTCCCCTGGTGGACCTACGAGCCGGCCAAGGTTATCTTTTTCAGGCCCATCGCGGCCTTTTCCCTGTGGCTCGACCATCAACTTTGGCCAAACTCGCACTACCTGATGCTCATCCACAGCATCCTCCTGTATGGCGTGCTGTGCCTGATCGCGGCATTTCTTTTCCGGCGTCTGATGGGAGTTACCTTGCAAGCCGGCCTGGCGGCGATCCTCTTTGCTCTGAGCACGGCCCACATCGGCGCGGTCGTTTCCCTGGCAGCCCGCAACTTGATCCTGATGTCCATCTTCGGCTTCCTGGCTCTCACCCTCCATGACCGCTGGCGCCGGGACGGCTGGCGTCCGGGAGTTTTCCTGGCGCTGGTTTGTCTGGCGCTGAGCCTGCTGTCTGCTGAAACCGGCGTGGCGACGAGCACCTACCTGCTGGCGTACGTCCTCTTCTTCGATGGCCGGCCGTGGCGCGAGCGCAGCCTCTCATTCTTGCCCTATCTTGGCGTGATCCTGGTCTGGCTGGCCGTCTATCAGGTCAGCGGCTACGGGGCGGCCGGGTCTGGCTTTTACCTCAGTCCCTGGCACGAGCCTTTCCGCTTCGGGATTGCCATCCTGGAACGCGCCCCCTTCCTCCTCATGGGCCAGTGGATCCTGCCTGACCCGGTCGTGTATACGGTCCTTTCGAACGGGGCCAGGATTCTGCTCTGGATTCTTTCGGTGTTCATTCTTATTTTTATCGGCGTCCTGTTGAAGCCTCTGATCAAGAGTGACCGGACGGCACGTTTCTGGACCCTGGGCATGCTCCTGTCCGTCATCCCGGTCTGCGCCGTCAGCCCGGCCAGCGGACGCCACTTGATGTTCATCAGCCTGGGGGCATTCGGGCTGATGGGACAGTTCATCGCCGGCCGGCTGTTCTCCTTCGATTGGACGCCCTCGCGCAAGGCCTGGCGTACGGCAGCCATGGTGATGAGCGTTCTTTTTCTAGGACTCCATGTGATGGTTTATCCAGTCGCCGGTTCGCTGGTCCGCTTGCAGGTGGATAACTACGCCATCGCCGTCACGGACATTGGTCAGCAGCCTGACATGGAATCGAAAGACTTTATCATTGTCAATGCGCCAAGCCCGAGCCTTTTCCTTTATTTTCCGGCCTTTCGGGAGTTCACCCGCCAGCCGCTGCCTGCCCATTTGCGCATCCTGGCTCCGGGCTTTTCTTCCGTCTCCTTGACGACAGTGGATGAACGCACGCTGGTCATCCAGCCTGAAACCGGCTTTCTCTATTCTCCGGAATACCTGGATTTGGACGGGACGGCTTTCTTTCCCCTCTTCCATTCCTCCTATAGTTTCCAATACGGCGACGGTTTGTTCCGGGGTCAGGATTACCCGATGGAATTAGGTCAACAGGTTGACCTTTCGGGCATTTCCATCGAGGTGATTTCGTTGACCGAGGATGAACGTCCGCAGGCGGTCCGCGTGACCTTCGACTGGCCCCTCGAGGACGAATCCCTGGTCTGGTTGATGTGGGATTGGGAGAATGCCCGGTACATTCCTTTCCTGCTGCCTGACATTGGCGACACCCTCCTCATCCCGGGTCCGTATTGACCGGCAGGACTTCCTCCACCCATTTGTCCGCAAAAGAGTAAACGCATAGATCGCGCCTGGGATATGATTTTGCGCGAAATCGTTCGCTACCGGCGCGACCTAGGGACGGTTAATCAGTTTCGATTTGCTGAGAATCTGTTCCACCAGCACCTGCCTCACCATGTCGCACACTTCGCCGATCCTGGGATCGGTCAGGCGGTAGGCCACCTCCTGCCGCTGGCGCCGGGCTGTGACCACACCCACACTGCGCAGGGCGGCCAGTTGACGCGATACGGCCGGTTGGCTCAAACCGGTCTCCTTCATCAGTTCTCCCACCGTCTTTTCACCGGCGCGCAGGAGGTGCAGGATTTGCAGCCGGGCGGCGTTCCCCATCGCCTTGCAGAATTCGGCCTGGGCTTCGAAGAGGGTGGTGTCCATGCTAATGCAGCCGTTCCGGGCGGTCAACCAAGTTGCCCAGCAGATAAGCCTTGACGGCCTCGTCTATCGTATGGATTTCGGTCAGGATGGGCTGGATGCCCCGGGTCTTGAGATTTTCGTAGGCTCCGGCGCCCATGCCGCGCGCCACCAGAATCTGGCAGTCGGCAATCGTTTCCATCATCCGTCCATGGCGTCCCTGGGCAGCCGCGTCGAAGCCGTGGGGCTGACCGGGAATCTCCAAGCCATGCGGTTCGCTGGCAAAATGGGCGTGACTGAGTTTCTCGCGCCTTTCGCGGCCTGTCTCTTTCCCATCTTCGAGCGTGACAACCAGGTAATACGCGGCGCGTCCAAAATGGGCGCTGATGGTAGTTTCGTCGTCGGTGACAAAGGCAAGTTTCATGATGCTCCTCATTGGCAGGATTTATGTGTCAGAATACAGAAAACGAGCAGCCCGGCGATGACGGTCAGGATCACTGAAATGCCAAGCACGGTATTTTTATCCAGCATTGTGGCGGCTGTTCCCTCGTCTATCGGCGTAGTTTCCAGCGTGGCGGATGGTTGGGCTTGCCTGGCTATGTGCACCGTGGGGCTGTATCCTGCCCGGGCGGCGAACGTATCCACGTGCGCTTGGGCATCCTGCGGGTGGCAGGATTCGCAGCGGGAGATGTCGCCGTTGACGATCGGGTAGGCTACCAGCCCAACGTGAGCGGCCTGCTCTTGGATGGCTTCCGGGTCACCTTCGTGACAGTCCATGCAGCGGGTGCTGGCCTCGGTTAGGCAGTAGTGTTTCCCGGTGTCGTAGTTGTAGTACAGGTTTTCGTGGCAGTCCAGGCAGGAGGACGTTTCACCGGCTGCCATTGCCCCAGCGCCTGCTTGTACCGGCTGCGCGTTCAGGATGAGGC
>JBFMCM010000288.1:0-4967 GCA_040754355.1 Chloroflexota bacterium
CATCCAGTTCGTCCTCGGCTACATCCCCAATGTCCAGTTCGCGCCGGTCTACGTGGCCATTGAAAACGGACACTTCGCCGCCGAAGGCCTGGATGTGGAAATCGTCCACATGGACGAGAACCAGGCCGCCGCGCTGGTTGGGGCGGGCGAACTCCAGTTCGCGGTCGTCTCCGGCGAGCAGGTCCTGCTGGCGCGCGCCCAGGGGCTGCCGGTGGTCTACGTGGCGGCCTGGTACCAGCAGTATCCGGTCTCGGTGGTGGCGCTGGCCGGGCAGGGGATTACCTCCCCGGCTGACCTGCGCGGCCAGACCATCGGCCTGCCCGGCCTCTACGGGGCCAACTACATCGGCCTGCGCGCCCTGCTCCATGCCGGCGGCCTGGCCGAATCCGATGTGACCCTCGACTCGATCGGCTACACCCAGGTGGAAGCGCTGGCCGCCGGGCGCGACCCGGTCGTCTGCGTCTACACGGCCAACGAACCGGTGCAGTTGCGCGCCCAGGGGTACGAGGTGACTGAACTGCGCGTGGCCGATTACGTGGACCTGGCTGCCAATGGCATCCTCACCAACGAACAGACGATTGCCGAAAACCCGGAACTGGTGCAGCGCATGGTCAATGCCTTCCTGAACGGCCTGCTCGATACCATCGCGGACCCGGAAACTGCCTACCAGATTTCGATGGGCTATGTCGAAGGCCTGGCGGCGGACGACGCGGTGCAGAAGCAGGTGCTGGCAACCTCCATCGAACTGTGGCGCGCAGACCGGCCCGGCTATTCCGAACCAGAGGCCTGGGAGAACATGCAGACCCTCCTGCTGGACATGGGCCTGCTGACCGAAGAACAGGATTTGACGCAGGCGTTTACGAACGAATTTATACCATGATTTTGTAGGGGCGACGCTGGCGTCGCCCCTACGTGGATGTTATGTCCGATCCCATCCTTACCGTCCGCGACCTGAGCGTCACCTTCCCCGATACCAACGGGGGCCTGGAGGCGCTCGACTCGGCTTCCTTCACCGTCTGCCCGCAGGAATTCGTCTGCCTGCTGGGGCCGTCGGGGAGCGGCAAGTCCACGCTGCTGCGCATCCTGGCCGGGCTGCTGCGCCCCACCGCAGGGACCTTCACCTTTGCCGGCGGCCATCCGCCGCGCATCGGCATGGTCTTCCAGCAGGCCAACCTCATGCCGTGGCGGACGGTGCTGGAGAACATCACCCTGCCGCTCGAACTGGACGGCGTAAGACCGGACGAACGCTACTCGCGCGCCCTCGAACTGGTGGAACTGGTCGGCCTGAAGGGCTTCGAGGACAACTGGCCGCGCGACCTTTCGGGCGGGATGGCCCAACGGGTGGCGATTGCGCGCGCCCTGGTCCATGACCCCGACATCCTGCTGCTCGACGAGCCCTTCGGCTCGCTGGATGCCCTGACGCGCGAGCGCATGTGGAGCGAACTGTCGCGCATCTGGCAGCACCGCCAGAAGACCGTGCTGATGGTCACGCACTCCATCAGCGAGGCGCTCTTCCTGGCGGACCGCGTCCTGGTGCTGACCCAGCGCCCTGGCCGGGTCAAGTTGGATTTGCAGGTGGATTTGCCTCGCCCGCGCACAGATGAAATGCGCTACACCCCCCATTTTGGAAAATTAGTGCGCAAGTTGAAAGAAGCCATCGAATAAAAAATAACCTCCCGAAGGTTCCAAACCTTCGGGAGGTTCTGCATCAATGCCTCGTAGGTGAGGCTTTCTTCCCATCCAGGGTGTACACATCTGTATCTGCGTGTTGGAAGGTGACACCCGTCCCGAAGGCGGTGTGCAGGGCGCGGTTGAAGGCCTCCAGCACGTCCGAGAGACGACCCGGGTCTTCGAGAGTGCCGCGGGTCACTTTTTCCTTCACCCCGTTGTCCCGCTGGACGAAGTGCGCCCATTCGCAGGTCCCATCCGCCTTTTTCTTGGCGATGAGTTTGTAAATCCCAATCCCGTCGAGGTGCGGAGTGACCCACATGCCGGCGATTTCCTCCCCTTTCTCCACATTCATCACGGCAAAGGAGGATAGTGAATTCGATTTCATCGTAAATTCCTTACCTCGGCCAAATCCAGCCCAATGCCGCCAGCGGGATGAAAATCAGCAGGACGATGGCTGTCCCGGTGACCGCGCCGTGGCCCTCGCGCTCGTCCACCAATCTCAGGGACGGGTAGATGCCCTCCACCTTCCAGCGCGGACCGCCGAACCAGGTGAAAGCCAGCCCGCCCAGCAGCCCGCCGATGTGGCCGAAGTTGTCCACGCCGGTTGTAGTGAAACCGATCAGCAAGTTGATGGCGGCGATGTACAGCAGGTTCATCAGCGACCGGTTGACCCGCTGGCCCAGGATTTTTTTGTTCTGCAGCAGGAAGGCACCTTCAGCGGCGATCAGGCCAAAGATGGCCGTGGAGGCGCCCAGCGAGGGGTTGGGGGTCAGCAGGAACGAAAGCACATTCCCGGTGAAGGCCGAAAGGAAATAGAGCAGCAGGAAGCGTCCATGGCCGAAACGGGCTTCCAGTCCGCGCCCGTAGATGACCAGGGCGTACATGTTGAAGCCGATGTGCAGGATCGAGCCGTGCAGGAAGACGGGCGTGATCAGCCGCCAGAGTTCACCCTGGCGGATGTAGTCGTTGACCTTGAAACCGAGGGCAGTCACCAGGTCCAGGCCGAGCAGGTACTGCCCGCCCAGTTGCAGCAGGTAGACAAAGACCGTCAGCCCGAGCAGGACGTAGGTCAGGTACGGTTTGACGATGGGCGCGCTGACCTGGATGGGCTGGGGAGGCAGCGGCTGGGGATATTGTTCGGGGGTTGGATACTCATTCATGGTATGTACCTCTAGATTTCGTGATTCGCTGTCTCGGAGTCCGACGACTTATCATCCCCGAAGGGGACCAGTCGTCGGAGTGCCGCCGAAGTCGGGAGACTTCGGACTCCGGATCACAATTGCGATGCGGTTAGAGACTCACCTTGCGGGGATTGACGCGGTGATGCTCGGCGTCAATGATGGCGATGACCGTTTCCACGGTCTGCTTCAAATGGCTGTCGGCGTTGACCACCACGTAATCGAACTCGGCGGCGCGCTTGAGTTCCTGGCGGGCGGTGGCGATGCGCAGGCTCAGGTCCTCGGCGGTGTCGGTCTTGCGGGACTTCAGCCGCTCCACCAGTTCCTCTTCGTTTTGCGTGGTCAGGAAGATGAGCACCGCCTCGGGCGCCAGTTTGCGGACAGTGGCCGCCCCCTGCACGTCCAGCCGCATGACCACGTCCCGGCCGGAGGTCAGGGCCTCGCGCACCTGCTGTTTCGGAATGCCTTTGTAGTCGCCGTAGACGATGGCGTACTCGATCAACTCGTCCTGCTCGATCATGTGGGCGAACTCTTCCTTCGAGACGAAGAAGTAATCCTTGCCGTGCACTTCCTCGGCGCGCCGCGGCCGCGTGGTGGCGGTGACGACGAAATGGAACGGCTGGCCGTTCTCCTTCATGGCCTGCACCACGCTGTCCTTGCCCACGCCCGACGGCCCGGAGATGACCACCAGCAGCGGCTGGGGATTGTAGATGTTGTATTCGGAATCAGACATGGCGCAATTGTAATCGAAACGGGTTGTGATTTAACAAGTAGATGTCACCCTGAGCGAAGGGTCTCCGCCGCTTTGCGGCGGGATTCTTCACTCCCTTCGGTCGTTCAGAATGACATTTTGTTTTTAATATTTGACACTCCCAATATTCGCGTTAAAATTTGGGCATGCCGCTTTACGACTACACCTGTCTAAACTGTACCAAACGTTTTGATATATTCCTGACCTATGCCGAATACGGCTCTCGACCGGTAGCCTGCCCCCACTGCGGGAGCAAGCGCGTCCGCCGGCGCGTGCCGCGCGTCCGCGTGGCGAAATCCGAGGATTCACGGATCGAGTCGCTGGCCGGTGACTTCTCCGACCCGTCCGCGCTGGAGGGGCTGGAAAACGACCCGCAAGCCATGGGACGCCTGATGCGCAAAATGGGGAACGAACTCGGCGAGGAGATGCCGCCCGAATTCGGCGAGGTGGTGGACCGGCTGGAGAAGGGACAATCGCCGGAGGATATCGAGAAGGAATTGCCGGATTTGGGAGCAGGGGAGATGGGAGAGGAGTAATGAGTGAGAAGTAAGAAGCAAAAAGCGTGAGCGGCGAGGCTCACGCTTTTCTTATACTGCTGTTGGAGCAGCAGGCGGGTGAGGTTGGATTAACTCCAACACCCGGGTCTCTTTTTCTTGTGCGAAGTACAAATCCCAACGTAGTTGCAAGTTCAGCCAGAAATCGGGCGAGGTGCCAAAAAACTTTGCCAGGCGCAATGCGGTGCTGGTAGTAACCCCCCGCCGCCCGTTGACAAGATCATTGACGCGCTGATAGGGCACGTGGATGGCGTCAGCCAGTTCGCGCTGGGTGATGCCCATCGGGATAAGGAACTCTTCCAGCAGCATTTCGCCGGGATGCGTGGGGGTGCGGGAAGTAGGGATGCGGATCATATTCTTTCTCCTAGTGGTAATCTGCAATTTCGACTTGATCGGGACCTTGTTCTGACCACACAAAACAGATACGATACTGGTCGTTGATTCCTATGCTGTATTGGCCTCGTCTGTCACCTGACAGAGCTTCGAGCCGGTTTCCAGGAGGAATGCGCAATTCCTGTAAGGAAATAACAGAGTCGAGTTGATCAAATTTGCGGGCAGCAATTCTCCACAGATTTTCAGGGCATGTCCTTCGCGCCGCAGGGCTGTTGATGCCATTGAATAGATCTTCTGTGCCGGCATTTTTGAAGGACTGTATCATGGATATATGATAACACGGAACTCGTGTTACATCAAGATTGCGTAATGCAAATGGGTCATTTTCCCGAGGAGATCGAGAAGGATTTGCCCGATTTGAGAGCAGGGGATGTGGGGGGAGGAGTAAGGAGTGAGAAGGGAGAAGTAAAAAGCGTGAGC
>JBFMCM010000289.1:0-3627 GCA_040754355.1 Chloroflexota bacterium
TTGCGGGGTTTCGATACGGCAAAGACAGCCTATCCCTCGATACACTCGGGACAGCGCTCAACCGCCGCAACGCCCGTATCGAGACCCATTCATGCGTGGCATACAAATCTTGTAAAGTGAAGCAAGTATACTGCACTCGGGCAGGTTAGAGTTGGATTAGACCTGTGCCCCCATGCTTGACTCGTCGTCTTATGGAGGTCTAGAATTGTTTTTTGGAGAACGACTATGAAAAAACGAATTGCGTTACCGGTTCTTCTTGTGGTCGTGATGATGACCGCGCTGGCATGCGACTTCACCAGCCTGCTCCCCACCGCGACCGCCAATCCCGTGCCAACGCTCGCCGCGGACCTGCAGCCTGTCAGCCTGACCCAGCAGGAGGAGCGGCTGACGTCCATCTACCAGCGATTCAGCCCCGGCGTGGTGGCCATCCTGACCAGCACCTCCCAGGGGTCGGGCTGGGTTTACGACGGCGAAGGACACATCGTCACCAACAACCATGTCGTCGAGGGTGAGACGCGCGTGGAAGTGGATTTTTCTTCCGGTTATAAGGCCTACGGCGACGTGATCGGCACCGACGCTTACTCCGATTTGGCGGTCATCAAGGTGGACGCGCCCGCCTCGGAACTCTTCCCCCTGCCGCTGGGCGATTCAGACACCCTGCAGGTCGGCCAGTCGGTCATCGCCATCGGCAACCCGTTTGGCTTGAGCGGCACGATGACCGTCGGCATCATCTCGGCCCTGGGACGCGCCCTGCCCTCCGGGACGGTCGCCCCTGGCGGCGGTTATTTCTCCAGCGGTGACATCATCCAGACCGACGCGGCGCTCAATCCAGGCAATTCGGGCGGCCCGCTCCTGAACCTGGATGGGGAGGTGATCGGCGTCAACAGCGCCATCCGCACCACCGGTTACACCGACAACGGCGAGCCGGTCAATTCGGGCATCGGCTTCGCCATCTCCATCAACACGGTCAAGCGCATCGTCCCCAGCCTGATCGAGAACGGCAAGTTCGATTATCCTTACCTGGGGCTCTCCGCGGTAGACAACCTGCCCCTGCAAGCCATCGAACTGCTCGGCCTGACGCAGACGACCGGCGCCTACGTGACCAGCCTCATCCCCGGCGGACCGGCGGAGCAGGCTGGCATCCGCGCCGGAAACCAGCCCCTGACCGAGCCCGGTTACCACCCCCTGGCCGCGGGCGGCGACCTCATCATCGCCGCGGACGGGGAGCCGGTGCGGCTCTTCGACGATCTTCTGGGCTACCTCCTGCTGCACAAATCGCCCGGCGATACCATCGTCCTGACCATCCTGCGCGGCGGCGAGCAGATGGATATCGAGGTGGTTCTGGGGACGAGGCCGTAGAAAGAACAGTAAAAAGGTGGATTTCAAGAGGAGTGCAGGCTGCGCGAAGACCCCTTTAGAGTTAGCCTGCAAATTAGCGGACTGATGGTTTTTGATTCGGGTAATCACACCGCTCCCGGCGGCGTCCCCGCCGCCGAGGCCTGCCCTGAGCTGACAGGTTGAGCCTGCCGAAACCCTGTCGAAGGGACGGCGGCTTGAGCATAAAAATCATTACCCGTTTTATTTGTCAAAAACCATAAGTCCACACGCCATTTGGGAAAAGAAAAAACAGCCGGGTAAATGTGCCTGGCTGTTTTCGCGAAGGTTGCTCTATCTTCATAAAGCTCGTGTCACCCGCCCTGAGTTTATCGAAGGGTTCGATTCGGAACTCACGCAAACCGTTCTTCCTTCCAGACGTCCGCGCTGTTGCTGTACCCGGCCTTCTCCCAGAACCCGAGCCGGTCACGCGACATGAACTCCAGACCGCGCAGCCACTTGGCTCCCTTCCACAGGTAGGGCGTGGGCAGGTTATCGCGGCCGGGGATGGCTCCCACCACGCCGCGCAGGGGATAACCGTGGTCGGGGGTGAGCGGCTCGCCGTTGAAATGGGTGGCCAGCAGGAAGTTTTCTTGTAGCACTACGGAGAGCGGCAAATTGACCGTGAAACCATATTCGGCGTGCTGCATCACGAAGGCGGCTGCGGGTTTGGGTTTGATCAGCCCCTCGTCCACCAGCCTGCGCACCGAGACGCCCTCCCATAAGGTATCTGCCTTGGACCAGCGCGTCACGCAATGAATGTCCATTGTCACCTGTGTGCGCGGCAGGCGGTTGAACTCCTCCCAGGTCCATGCTTTGTCTTCCTCCACCTCCCCCCAGACGCGGAAATCCCAAGCCGCCGGATTGAACGGCGGCACCGGTCCGTAGTGCAGCACGGGGAACTTGACCGTCAGCGCCTGCCCGGGCGGCAGACGGCCTTCGCTGCGAATTCTATCTTCTTCCTTGCGGCGGTCGGGACCTTCAGCCTGAAACATTTTGGACGACTCCTGTCCCAAAAATTACAGCGTACTGCGATAATATCAAAACCGAAATCTTGGTTTATTTCATGCTTTTTGTAATTTTAACGCAGATATTTCTGCTTGGAGCAGTATATCATGCCCCCTGGGGTATAATCTTTTCGTGTTTCGTAATCATCCATACTCAGTTCGATTGGCTGGTTGTCCCCTGCCTACTTGAGTGAAGGATTCAGAACCTGACCACAAAGGCACAAAGTCTCAAAGTTTTTTGGAGAACAATATGGTAAGAACAGGCGAACATATTCCGCTTCCCCCAGGAACCGAATTGATTGCAACCAAAATCGTGGATGCAGCATATACAGTTCATAAGGCTCTGGGGCCAGGGTTATTGGAAAACGTGTACGAAGTCTGCTTCTGCCATGAGTTAGAGAAACGCGACCTAGCTTTTCAAAGACAAGTATCTGTGCCAATCACATACGACGGAATTACCTTCAACGAAGGACTCCGCCTGGATGTGCTGGTTGGAGGGAAAGTGATTTGCGAGTTAAAAACCGTGGATAACCTGAATGATGTTCACCAAGCACAACTGCTCTCGCAAATGAAATTAACCGAAAGACGCCTTGGTTTTCTAATCAACTTCAACGTTGCTGTCATCAAATATGGCATCAAAAGGATGATTCTATAAAGTTCGTGTCTTGGCGCCTTCGTGGTAGAGACTTCATGAAGAAACTCCTCCTCAATGCCGCGGCTTTTGCTGCCAAAATCCTGCCTGTCCCCCTGGTTCAGGCTATCTATAATTTCAAACCTCTTGCCCGTCTCATCCGCCGCGGCCTAAACCTCGCCGCGCCGACCGGACTAACTGAAGTTAAAATCGCCGCTGGGAATTTGGCTGGGTACACCCTCCTGCTCGACATGCAGGTGGACAAGGACTACTGGCTCGGCACCTACGAACCGGAACTCCAGTTTGCAGTGCGCGAACTGGTCCCGGAAGGCGCGGTGATTTATGATGTGGGTGCCAACATCGGTTACGTGTCGCTCCTGCTGGCGAAAGCCGCCGGGAAAAGCGGGCGCGTCTTTGCCTTCGAGGCTCTCCCGTCCAATGTGGAGCAATTACGACGGAACGTGAAATTAAACGGGATGGAGGGACGGGTGACAGTTGTCCCCAAAGCGGTGGCGCAGGCTCCCGGTCCCGTGCGCTTTCTGGTGCACGCTTCGGGCGGGATGGGCAAGGCGGCCGGGTCCGCCGGGCGGGACGACGCGTACAAGTCCCAGGTCA
>JBFMCM010000290.1:0-3133 GCA_040754355.1 Chloroflexota bacterium
GGCCGTGACCGACCCGGTCCGCATAGCCGATTTCCTGGAAGTCCGCCTTCAGCGTCACCCGCGCATGATCGGGTTTATGATGAAGAAAATTCACCATTTACCGCCTCGTCCCAGCCGCCAGCAAATGGAGGAGCTGGCAGCAAAGGAAGCCATGGTGATCATCACTCCCGCTCCAGAGGGAAGGTAAGGAGGACCGCATGTCTCGAGGAGAAAATGAATTTGTCCACCTGCCCGGTTTTGCCGCCAGGCTGTACGATAACCTGACGCAAACGCGCGCCATCCAGGTGATGTACAGCGAGGTTGCCCGCGAACTTACAGGCCGGCTCGATCACGGTCGCCTGCTGGACATCGGCACCGGACCGGGGCACCTGCTGCATGAAATCCACCGGCTCCGCCCAAGCCTGGAATTATTCGGCCTGGACATTTCCGAGGCGATGATCTCCCTGGCGCGCCGAAACCTGGGCGGAATTCCCGTGGATTTACGCCAAGGGAATATCCGCAAGACAGATTATGCGGATGGATTCTTCGACCTGATCACCAGCACCGGCAGTTTTTACCTCTGGGACGAACCAGTGGAATGTCTCAACGAAATCCACCGCATTCTCAAGCCTGGCGGGGCCGCCTGCATCTACGAGAGTTACCGCGATTACGACGAAATGGCCTTTCGGTTGGCGCTGCAGAACAATTTGGCAAAGGAAACACTGACCCGCCGCTGGCTGACGCCCGGTTTCCTGAAACGCCAGTTGCGTATGACTTATGCCAGCGGCCAGGTGGAGGGCATCCTGCGCGCGACGCGCTTCAACGGAGCCTTCAAGGTAGAGAAAATAATCCTGGCCAACCTGCCAGTCTGGCTGCGTATTAAGTTGACCAAACCATGAATCTTGTTATTGCGACCCATATAAAAAAAACCTTCGGCGACACGATTGCCGTGGATGATGTGTCGCTGTCCATCGCGCCGGGCGAGATCTACGGCCTGGTCGGCTCGGACGGAGCCGGTAAAACCACCACGCTGCGCCTGCTCGTTGGTGCGCTCAAGGCCGACGCCGGTGAGATCGCCGTCTGCGGGAAGGACGTCCGCAGGCAGGGCGAACTGGCGCGCGCCTGCATCGGTTACCTGTCCCAGCGCTTTTCACTTTACGAAGACCTGACCGTGCTGGAGAATATCCGTTTCTTCGCCGAGATGCGCGGCTTGAAACAGGACGAATGGCTGCCGCGCTGTATGGAAATCCTCGACTTCGTTGGCCTGGCAGGTTTCAAGGACCGCCGCGCCGGTCAACTCTCCGGCGGCATGAAGCAAAAACTCGGGCTGGCTTCCGCGCTGGTCACCCAGCCGCGCGTCCTCCTACTGGATGAGCCCACCACCGGCGTGGACCCGGTCACCCGGCAGGATTTCTGGCAGTTAGTGATACGGATCGCTTCTCCGACCCCACACCCCTCTCCCGATGGCAAAGAGGCCGGAGGTGAGGGGGTGGCTGTCATCCTCACCACCCCCTATATGGACGAAGCCTCCCGCTGCCACCGAGTCGGCTTCATGCGCGGCGGCAAGATCATCGCCGAGGGCAGCCCCTCCGACCTGCGCGCCACGCTCGAAGGGCGCATCCTGGAAGTGCGCGACCACTCGCTCAGCACGTTGCGAAAAGCGGTCGGGAAAATCAAAGGTGTGGAGGATGTCCGTGCGTTTGGCGACAAACTGCACCTGCGCGTCCGACCAGGCCGTGCCGAATCCGTTATCGCCGCGCTGGCGGACGCTTTCCCCACCCGCGCAGGTTCGCGGCTCGAAGCGCGTCTCATCCCGCCGACGCTTGAAGACGTATTTATCATGCTTTCAGAGAAGAGCGATTAACACAACGGACATAAAGGGAACACGAAGAAAATAGAAATTCCTTTGTGATCCATCGTGACACTTTCTGTACTTTGTGTTGGAAAAGGTATGACAACTCCGATCATCCTCACCGAAAACCTGACCCGCCGCTTCGGCGATTTCACCGCTGTTGATCATGTCAACTTCACGGTGGACGCCGGGGAAATCGTCGGCTATCTTGGTCCGAACGGCTGCGGCAAGACCACCACCATTCGTATGCTGCTCGGCCTGCTGGAACCAAGCGAAGGCCGCGCCACCGTGCTGGGCTTCGATGCCTTCCGCCAATCGGAGGAAGTGCGCGCCCGTGTCGGTTACATGTCTCAAAAATTCGCCCTCTACGACGACCTGACCGTACTGGAAAACCTGACCTTCTACGGCGGCGTCTACAGCCTGCATGACCCCCAACGGGTTGACAAGACCCTGGCCCTGGTCGGGCTGGCCGGTCACGAACGTGAACTCGTGCGCGCCCTTTCAGCCGGCTGGCGTCAGAGGCTGGCCCTGGCGATTGCACTGGTCCACCAGCCGAAACTGCTCTTTCTCGACGAACCCACCTCCGGCGTGGACCCCACCGCTCGGCGCGCCTTCTGGGACTTGATCTATGAACTCGCTGCGGGGGGCGTGACGGTGCTGGTCACCACCCACTACATGGATGAGGCTGAATATTGCGGGCGGGTTGGCATCATGCGGGACGGTAGATTACTGGCCATGGACACCCCTGCCGCGCTGAAAGCCAGCGTCATTCCAGGCGAGGTGTGGGAAGTCCACACCCAGCCGCTAGAAGCCGCTCTGTCCAGCCTCGCCCAAGCCGACGGTGTGCTGCGGGTGGGTTTGGCGGGAGACCACCTGCGAGTGATTACGCGCGCCGGCCTGGGGGCGAAGGCGCTCAAGAGTATGGTACAGGCTCACGGCGGCGCCTTGAGCCGCCGGGTTGAGCCTGTCGAAACCATGTCGAAGGGTCCCGTCCCGGAGCGGGTGGAGCGCGGCGAGCCGACGCTGGAGGATGTCTTCCTGTCGCTGGCAAAGTAGTCTTGTTGTCTGCCAATCACCAGGATACAGGAGGTTCACATGCAACTCACGGATAAAAAGCCAAGAGGGTTCCTGCGCTGGGCCTTCCGCCTCCCGGTCTGGCTGTTCCGCCTGCGGCTGGGCTGGCTGATGGTGGGACATTTCCTGATGGTCACCACCACCGGGCGCAAGTCCGGCCAGCCGCGTTATGCCGTCATCGAAGTCATCAAACGGGATAAAACCAGCGGGGCTTATATCGTCGTCGCC
>JBFMCM010000291.1:0-15401 GCA_040754355.1 Chloroflexota bacterium
ATTGTGGTTGTCGTTTCTTTGAGCGGAGGCGGCGGTTTTACACTCTTTGCCACCAAAACCCCCACCCCAACCATCACTCCCACGCCTACAAACACATTCACCCCCACCCTATCGCCTACGATTACTGAAACACCGACCATAACCCCGACCGCGACCGCTTCCGCACCTTTCCTGTACGTTGTGCAGGAAGGTGATACCCTGACTTCCATCATCGAAGCACAGGGACTTGCCGATACTCCCAACGCCATCCTGATCATCTACATGCTCAATCCCTATAACCCAACCAACGTTCAAACCCCGGGTATCAATCCCAACACCCAGGTGATTTTCGTGGGCCAGACGATCACCCTTCCCAATCCGGGCATGGCCTTGCCCACCCCCACCCCGCCCCCCAGCACCGCCCCGGGGACGCGCATCACCTATATGGTGCTGCCTTTGGATAGCCTGGGGTTGATTGCCAACAATTGGAACTCGACTGTCGAGGCCATCGTGAAAGCCAACCCCGATGTGCTGGACGAAGGCGAAGATACGATGCTTTTCCCTGGCATGTTGCTGGTTGTCCCCATCAACATCGTCACGCCTGTGCCAACGACCGCCCCAACGGCTACCCTCACTCCCACGGCAACCCCTTGATTGGAATGACAGGCGACTCCCGGCTCATAAAAAAGTAGCCGGGAGTTTTTTTATTCCAATTCCTTTGACATTCTGACTTCATACGGCTAAAATGAACACAGAGATATACTTCCACTCGAGGAACGACTGTGAGCAACTGGCCCGGAAAATATGTGATCGGTCTGACCGGCAATATAGCCACCGGTAAAAGCGTCGTGCGCCGCATGCTCGAGCACCTGGGCGCCTACAGCATTGATGCCGACGCTCTCGCTCACCGCGCCATCTCACGGGGTGCGCCTGGTTACAAACAAGTCGTCGAGGCTTTCGGCAAATTCGTCCTGGATGCCAGCGACGAAGTGGACCGCGCCAAACTGGGACGTCTGGTCTTCAGCGACCCGGAGGCGCTCAAAACATTGGAGACCATCGTCCACCCGCTCGTGGAGCACGCCGTGGATTTGATGGTCCAGCGCGCCAGCCAGCGCGTGATCGTCATCGAAGCCATCAAATTGCTGGAAGGTAAACTGGCCGGCACTTGTGACACGATCTGGGTTGTGTATGCCCCCGAAGAAGTCCAGAAAACCCGCCTGATGAAAAAACGCGCCCTGAGCGAAGTTGACGCCCTCCAGCGCATCCGGGCCCAGTCACCGCAGGAAGTGAAAACCGCCGCGGCAAACGTCATCATCCAGAACACCGGTTCATTCGAAGACACTTGGAAACAGGTGGTCGCGGCCTGGAAGGTCATTTCGCCCATCACCGATACCCTGCCGGTGGTAATGAAAAAAGCCGCCCCTGGAGAACTCTCCGTCCAGCGCGGCCGGCCGCGCGATTCAGCCAACATCGCCAACCTAGTATCCCGCCTCAGCGGCGGACTCCGATCCCCAACGCAGGACGACATCATGGCAGACTTCGGAGAAAAGGCCTTCCTCTTGCTCCTGGCCGGCAAGGATCTGGTCGGGCTGGCTGGCTGGCAGGTGGAAAACCTGGTCGCTCGCACCACCGACCTGTATCTTGATTCCAACGTTCCTCTGGATCAGGCGCTCAAAACGCTCGTCACAGAACTGGAGCACGCCTCCCAGGACCTCCAATGCGAAGCCTCGCTCGTCTTCCTACCCCCGCATATGACCTCCCAGGAGGCAATTTGGAAAGAACTGGGTTACATCCAGCGCACACCGCAGACGCTGGGCGTGCAGGCCTGGCAGGACGCCGCGAGCGAGTCCCAGCCTCCCAATACAGTCCTGCTCTTCAAGCAACTGCGCCAGGATCGCGTCCTGCGACCAATTTAATTTCAGAAAGCGGGCACGAGGTAATCAGGCCGGGAAGGTAACAGGGACGTAGCGCCTGAGCCCCTGATTTCCGAATCCTTGATTACTTTTATATTCCGTGAACGAACTGCTTAACGACATCCTCTTTATTTTTCAGCGCCTAGACTGGTTTGGGGTGATAGATATTCTGCTGGTCACGCTGATCTTCTTTGGCGTGCTCTACCTCGTCCGCGACACGCAAGCCATGATATTGCTGCGCGGCGTTGTGCTGCTCCTTGTCCTGATAGCCCTGCTCACCAGTCTCTTCAACCTGCCGGCCTTTTCCTGGTTGGTACGGACAGTGCTGCCCGGACTGGTTTTTGCCATCCCCGTCATCTTCGCCCCTGAAATCCGCCGGGCTTTGGAACGCATTGGACGCGCTGGCACCTTTGTCCGTGTAGCCGGGAAAAACCCCAGCGAAGAAATAACCCAAACCATTCAGGCCATCGTAACTGCCGCGGCACGTCTCTCGGCTCGCCAGCACGGCGCGCTGATTATCCTAGAGCGTTTCGACCGCCTTGATGAATACATTCGAACCGGCACTCCTCTGCAAGCCAGTGTCACACCTGAACTGATAATGCAACTTTTTTATCCCAACACTCCATTGCATGACGGCGCGGTCGTCGTCTCTGGCAACAAAATCGTAGCCGCAGCCTGTGTCATGCCGCTTTCCTCCAGCGGCATCCTGGCGCGTTCGCCGGAGCGCAAAATGGGTCTGCGCCACCGCGCTGCCCTGGGCATCTCAGAGGCCTCCGACGCCATCGCGGTGGTCGTTTCCGAGGAAACCGGCTCCATCTCCATCGCCCATGCCGGTCGCATCATCCGCCGCCTGGACGCCGAACGCCTCGAGAATGTCCTGACTGCTTTTTACAGCCCGGAAAAATCCCGCAAAGAAGGCTTCTTCAAGCGGCACTTCCCCTACCTGTTCTCACGTCACGATGAATAACATACTCCGCTGGCTAACCACGAACCTGCGCATCTTCTCTCTGGCTTTCATCCTGGCACTGGCCGTCTGGGTGATCGCCGTAACCGCCTCCGATCCGGACGAGACCAATCCCCTGCCCCAGCCTGTCCCCATCGAATTCGTCGGGCAGGACTCAGGCCTGGTTTTAATCGGTGATGTGCCCCAGTCAGTGGAAGTCAGCCTGCGCGCGCCGGGCTCGATCTGGGAGCAGATTCTGGCTGACCCGGCTTCGGTGCGGGCAGTCGTGGACCTAACCGGATTCGGGTCCGGAACGCACACGGTGGACGTCCTCGTTCAGGTATCGGTCCGCCCGGTGCGCATCCTGTCCGTTTCGCCCGCGACCCTGAACCTGGTGCTCGAACCCCTGTCCACACTCACCCTGCCGGTCACTTTATCCATCACCGGCGAACCGGCGATCGGCTACCAGGCTGGGGAAATCAGCTTGATCCCCTCCGAAGTCGTCGTTTCCGGCCCGCAGTCAATCGTCGTCCAAGTGGACTCGGTCGGCGTTGCCCTCGACCTGACGAATGCCCGCGATAACGTAGAAACAACCCTGCCCCTGACCGCCTTCGACTCTTCTGGGAACCCGCTTACCGGTCTCACAATCTCCCCGGCCAGTGTGCAGGTCAGACTGCCGGTGGTGCAGATGGGCGGCTACCGCGACCTGGCCGTTAAAGTGGTGACGGTGGGCCGCCCAGCCAGCGGTTACCGGCTCGCCAGCGTGGCTGCCTTCCCCCCCATCGTAACCGTCTACTCCGCCGATACCGTGCTGATCGAGTCCTTGCCCGGGTATGTGGAAACCTCCGCACTCGACTTGAGCGGCGCCAGCGAAGATATCGAAAAACAACTCAGCCTCACTCTTCCCGCCGGTGTGACCCTGGTGGGCGACCAGAACGTGCTGGTTCAGGTGGGCATCACGCCCATCGAGGGCAGTCTCACCGTCTCTTACCGCCCGGTGGAAGTGATTGGCTTGGGCACGGGGTTCAAGGCGCAGGTTTCGCCCGTGACAGTGGATGTCATCCTCTCCGGGCCTATCCCGGCACTCGAATCCCTGAACGCCAGCGATGTCACCGTCAGCGTAGATGTGAGCGGACGGGGTCCGGGTACGTACCAATTGACGCCGGTGGTCAGCATCGCCGCTGACGACATCACCGTCGAATCCATCATTCCCGGCACCGTCCAGGTGACCATCATAAGCACAGCCACGCCAACCCCCAGGTAACCATGAAACCGATTGTTGCTTTGGTCGGGCGTCCGAACGTGGGCAAGTCCACCCTCTTCAACCGCCTGGCTGGTGAACGCCTGGCCATCGTGGACGATACCCCCGGCACCACCCGCGACCGCATCATGGCTGAAGCCGAATGGCTGACCCACACTTTCGACGTGGTGGATACCGGAGGGATTGACCCCACCCATGGAGGCAAAACCCCGCTCTCGGTCGGCTCGGCTGATTTCATTCAGGAAATCCGCGCTCAGGCGCTGGCAGCCGTCCGGGATGCCGACGCCGTTCTCTTTCTCACCGACGGCGCGGACGGCGTCACCTCGCCCGACCGTGAAGTGGCCGAGATCCTGCGCCGCTACCAGAAAACGGTGGACGGGAAGCCCTGGCCGCCGATCTTCCTTGTGGTTAACAAGTGCGAGACAGCCAAATTGCGCAGTGCGGCGATGGAATTTTACGAACTCGGACTTGGCGACCCGCACCCCATCTCTGCCCTGCACGGCACCGGGACTGGCGACCTGCTCGACGCTCTGGTAGCCTCCTTCCCCGCTGAAACCGAGGCTGAGGCGGACGACTCGGTCAAGATAGCCATTGTCGGTAAACCGAATGCCGGCAAATCCAGCCTGCTCAACCGGCTGGCAGGGGAGGAACGCGCCATCGTCAGCCCCATCCCAGGCACGACACGCGACGCAGTTGACACACGCATGGAAGTCGAGGGGCTTCCCGTCACCCTGATAGATACTGCTGGCATTCGCAAGCGCGGCAAGATCGAGCCGGGTGTGGAAAAATACAGCGTTCTGCGCGCCTTGAAAGCCATCGAACGCGCCGACGTGGTCCTTCTGCTGATAGACGCCGAGGTAGGTATCACCGCCCAGGATACCCATATTGCCGGGTTCATCCTCGACGCGCTGAAATCCTGCGTCGTGCTGGTCAATAAATGGGACGCCATCGTCAAAGACACCTACACGATGGACGAATATACCCGCGTGGTAAGACAGCAACTCAACTTCATGGATTACGTCCCCCTGCTGTTCATCTCGGCCAAGACCGGCCAGCGCGTGGATCAGGTGCTGCCCATGGCATTACGTGTCCAAGAGGAGCGGCTGGCGCGCATCACCACTGCCATGCTCAACCGCATCCTGCGCCAGGCCATGGACGCGCACCCTGCCCCCACCCACGCCGGCCGCGAGTTGAAAATCTACTACGGCTCCCAGGTCCGCACCGACCCGCCGACGTTTCTCCTGTACGTCAACGATACGAAACTATTCCACTTTTCCTACCAGCGTTACCTTGAAAACAAATTCCGGGAAGCCTATGGATTCCTCGGCACCCCGATCAAACTTGTGGCAAGGGGACGCAAGGAAAATAAATCCAAATCTGATTGATCGCATAGGATAGTTACTCTGAAAAACAAAGAGCCGGGTTGCACATTTCTGTGCAACCCGGTCTTCATTACATGCTCTTGCTCGGCGTGACCTCGAATTTATGGCGTATCAATATCGGTAGCAGAGTTGTTCGCCGGGTTCGGGTCGGGGATTAAGGCTGGCGAGGTAATCGTCGCCGTGTTGACCATTGGACCAACTGCCGCCCCGCTGATGGTCGCCACGACAGTATAGGTCACCTTCTGGCCAACCGGGATGCTCACGACATCCGAGTAATTCACCGCACTCGTGACCGGTCCTGTCGTACAGGTTGCGCCCAGGCCGGGTGCACAGGTCCATGTCCAGGAGGTGATCTGGGCAGGGATGTTATCGGTGAAGACGGCACCACTGACAGCGGACGGTCCAGCGTTCGTGACCTCGATCGTGTAGATAACGGTCCCGCCTGGAGTGTAGTTGACCACCATGTCAGTCTTGGTGACGCCCAGGTCAGCAGATGGCTGGTCGTCTGAATCCGTAGCGCTGTTGTTGCCGGGCACAGGATCGGGCACGCTGGCTGGCGAAGTGAGGGTAGCCGTATTGGTCATTGTGCCAGTCGCCAACGGATCGACGGAAGCCACGACCGTGTAAGTCACTTTCTTTCCTGCCGGGAGGTCAATCGTGTCGGTGAAAGGATTGGCGCTGGATGGTCCAGGGGTACATGACGCACCTGCGTCGGCAACACACGTCCAGATCCATGAAGATATTTGTGCCGGTCTGGTATCGCTTATCGTAGCCCCGACCACATCAGCGGGTCCATTGTTCGTGACCACTATTGTATAGGTGACCGTTCCACCTTGCGGGTAAATTGTCACGCCATCTGTCTTCGTAACAGATAGATCGGCGCTGGGAGACACATCCGTATCGGTTACGGAGTTGTTTGCAGTGTTCGGGTCAGGGATACTGGCAGGTGATGTAATGGTAGCAGTATTAACCAAGTTTCCAGTCGCTGCGCCACTTACAGAAGCCACTACGGTATACGTCACACCTTTCCCTGCTGGGATGCTCACTGTATCGGTGTAATTGATAGCGATGGTCACCGGTCCAGCCGTGCAAATGGCGCCAAGATCGGCTACGCAGGTCCAGGTCCAGGAGGTAATCTGGGCCGGGATGTTGTCGCCGAAGACCGCTCCCAGAACATCCTGCGGCCCATTATTGGCTACCCGGATTGTGTAGGTGAGCGTGCCTCCCGGCGTGTACCAGGTGACGCCATCCGTCTTGGTTACAGACAGGTCGGCGGTTGGACCAATATCGGTGTCGGTGGCAAAGTTGTTGGCAGGCAAGGGATCGGGGGTTCCGACAGGTGCGGTGACCGAGGCTGTATTCACCAAGTTGCCGGTAGCCGCCGGACTGAGTGTGGCAACCACGGTGTAAATGACCTTCTTGCCGGCAGGAATGCTGACCACATCGGAGAAGTTAGTGGGGGTCGTCAGTGGTCCGACATTGCAGGATGCTCCTGCATCCGGTGCGCAGGTCCAGGTCCAACTGGTGATCTGGACAGGCTTGGCATCACTGAAGGTGGCACCGACAACATTCAGCGGACCATTGTTTTGCACGACAATCGTGTAGGTTGTCGTTCCGCCAGGCGTGTAGATGGTGATCCCGTCAGATTTTGTAACAGCCAAGTCTGCACTTGGAGGTAGATCCGTATCGGTTGCAGAGTTATTGGCCAGATTCGGATCCGGAACAGCCATCGGATTCGTGATGCTGGCAGTTGTCACAAGATTGCCCACCGCCGAGGCATTGATGGTAGAAACAACTGTATAGGTAACATGCGTACCTGCGGGCAGGTCAACTGTGTCGCTGATATTGGTGGCGGTGGTAATTGGTCCTGGAGTGCATGTTGCACCGGCATCTGGAACACATGTGACCGTCCAGGAGGTGATGGCAACCGGTTTGGTTACCGAGAATGCACCGCCCGTGATATTCTGCGGGCCATTGTTTGTAACCACAATCGTGTAGGTGGTGGTGGCTCCCGGCGTGTACCATGAGGCACCATCCGTGATGGTCACCGAGAGATCAGCATACGGGCCAACAATTGTCATAGTGGGCGTTGCTGTCGGTCCCGGCGGGATAGGCGTGGCCGTTCCCGTGCTGCCGGGACGAACAATGCGCGGCGCGGACCAGACTGCCCGGTCTCCGCTCGGTGAGCCAAATGCCTGCACGTTCAAGATGAATTTGACGTTCTGCCCGGCCAGCGCAGACAGGTCTACATCCATCCTGTAAACCAAATTCTCCAACCGCTCGCTGGCCGTCTTGAGGGTGTAAATCGGGCCAGACCCGATCTGATAGTTCAGTCTAAAGACCACATAACAACTGGACGGGCCTCCATATTGGCATCCCACATAAGATTCGAAATGGTCACCCGACTGAACAGCAAATTCCGGATACTGCCCCTGGATATAACCATCCGTCACATATTGCGGGAAGGTCAGGAGGCCTTCACTGCTGGGAGTGCCATCCTCCATGAGGTGGCTGCCCAGGAGAAGAACAAAGCCGTTCGGGTCACCATCTGTGCCTGGGCACGGCAATATTCCCGCTCCACTCGACCAGGTGGCAGCACATGCGTTCGTCTTGAAATCGTGGACCGACCCGTAGGAACTGGTGACGTTGATATTGACAGTGAAGGCGCTCGTACCAGTGGGACCGACGCCGAAATTAACACCGGAGGAATTCCGTAACATCCAGTAACCAATAAAGTTACCCGGCGTGATCGGCGCAACCAGATTGACGGACAGGTCAATCGTCCCTCCCGGAGGCACACTGGCAGGCAGGTTATATTGGGAATAGGCCGTTCCCATATAATCCCCCCCTGCAAAGACCAGTTTGTAGGCGGTCGTCCAGGTGCAGGTACCAACATTTTGCAGCCGCCAGGTCTTTACAAACGGTGTCCCGCCAGCCAGGACTGTTCCGTCCGGGATGGTGACATCAGCCACCAACGCAGCCTTGTCACATGTCGGGGTGCCGGTCGGAACACCGCCGGCCCGAGCAATTCGGGCGCCTCCCCAAACGACACGGTCACCAGCCGGCGAGCCGCTGGCCATCACTTTTAGGGTAAATGTGACATTTTGCCCGGCCAGGGAGGAGAGATCGAGGTCGGCGCGATAATATCTTCCCTCCGTCTTCTCGCGGAAGGACCAGAAGGTATACACCGGACCGGAACCAATCTGGTATTCCAAGCGGAAGGTCACGTAACAGGAAGATACACCATATTGGCAGGAGACAACGCTCTGGAAGCGATCCCCACTTTGAACCGTAAACGGTGGATAGGTTCCAGCAATGTACCCGTCTGTAATATTCTGTGGACCCACGATCAAGCCTGGCGTCGAATCCAAGGTGCCATCTTCAAGTTGAGGGGCGGCTGACTGAAATACGAATCCCAAAGCAGCCCCATCCACCCCGGGACAGGGAAGCACCCCCGCGCCGCTCGTCCAGGTGGCGGAACAATAGTTGGCTACGAAATCATAGCCGATGCCATAACTTGTCGAGGTGACCACGATATCAATAAAGAAAGGCCATGTGCCGTATGGACCAACGCCGAAGATGACCGAAGAGGCATTCCTCAGCATCCAATAGCCGCGATAGTGGCCAGGAATTGTCGGCGCGACCATATTGACGGTGATATCCACCGTGGCCCCTGGCGCGACACTGGTCGGCATGTAGACCACCGAGGGAGCGCCCATCTGCGAGCCAGCATAGAAGACAATGGCATAAGAGGTGCTCCATGTGCAGGTGCCGGAATTTTGCAGCCGCCATGTCTTCGACATTGCCGCGCCCGGCGCGATCGTAGACCCATCGGGGATGGTCACATCCGCGATGAACGTGGCCGCATCACAGGCCGCGGCTACCGTGCGAGGGAGCGCAAATGTCGCCGGGACTAGCAACACGATGATCAGCGCAACTGAGAAGACAACGCGTTTGAGGTTCATATAGCCTCCGAATCAAGACAAATATGCATAGAACACCCCTGAATAGACGTAACGAGAGCCGGAAAGGTTCCGACATTCCTAATCATAATATGAAATTAGAAAAATGGAAGGCCCGATTTAAGAGACTCGCGCGGCTACTTTCTTAGTCAAATTATCCCCCTCTTTCTATGGTTGAATCAATGACACATTTCTACCACTGCTTGAGATTCTCTCTCTCGCGTTGTACAATGGATAAGACGATGTCCCCGAACTCATTCTTCCTGTCGTTCCTGGCGCTTTGCTCCATTCTACAAGCCACTCCCGTCTCGGTGCGCGCCTGGGACTTGGACTCTGCCACCTTTATACCGGCTTCCCTCCCGGCTGGAACTATCTCCATCCAGCCACCAGCCCAAGCCGACCTGAACGCCGACGGTGTGCCGGAAAGCCTCTCGCTCGCAGACGGACGGCTTGCCATCCAGATGGGGAATCAAACCGTCTGGGAAAGCCCAAACGGCTGGGATGTCGTCCAGGCCGCCTTTACCGACCTGAACCAGGACGGCCTCCCCGAGGCTGCCCTGCTGGTCTGGAGAGCGTTCCAACCCTGGCCTGTGGACGAGTTCCTGCCCTACGGCGGGCGCATCGCTGACTTCCACGACGGAGAGGGTAATTCCTGTCATTTAATTATGATTGGCTGGATTCACGGCGAGTTCGGCGAGTTGTGGGCTGGCTCCGCCCTGGCAGACCCCATCACCGCTTTCGCCGCAGCCGACCTGGATGGCGATGCGCTTCAGGAGTTGATCACGCTCGAAGCGCAGTACACAGGCAGAGGGTCCGGCCCCGGAAACATGTTGAAAGTCTGGGAATGGAACGGATTCGGGTTTACCGTCGTCTCCAGTGTGGAAGGTTCGTTTTCCAGCCTGGCGCTTGCCCGGCAGGAAAACGGCCGCATTCTGATTCTGACCCCTTGAGGAGGATGTCATGAAAAATTCTTTCCGTAAATTGATCTGGGTATTCCTGGTGGCTGTGCTGGTGCAAGGCGCATGTATCTGGCCAATCGCCACGCAAACACCAGAAATCACGCCTACAGCCACCTACGGTCCGCCGCCGGAAGGCGTCTACCCGCCCTCCTTTGCCGCTTATTCGCTCTC
The DNA here is from genome assembly GCA_040754355.1 of Chloroflexota bacterium. Classification (GTDB taxonomy): domain Bacteria; phylum Chloroflexota; class Anaerolineae; order Anaerolineales; family Villigracilaceae; genus UBA877. The sequence goes on from JBFMCM010000291.1 coordinate 10,571, forward strand.
GCAGGTGCGCATCCCCGAAACTTTCCAGGGCGGCGGTTACACCCTGCCGGTGGACCTGACCCAGGTGGAAGGGATGGATGCACTCGAACTCAGCGCCGAGCAGGAAGCCCTGCTTTCGCAAAATGGCTTTGTGGTCGCATCACCGATTGCAGGACAATGGCAGGAGTTCTATCAAATCTATGAGGCCGGACGCTACTATGACATGCCGCCCTTCATCACCACTGACTCGATCTTCCATGTCTACCACTTGCTCTTCGACAAGATGCTGCGCGACCTGGAACGGGATTACTTCATTCCCTACCTGCGCCTGTTGACCAGCGCCATGCTGGCTGAAACCTCCGAGCAATATGCCACCCTGCGCGGCACGGCCTTGGAAGACCAGGCCCTGCGGAATGTGGCCTTCTTCGGCATCGCCGACCGGCTGCTGGAACTCTCAGACGCGATCCCTGCAGAAGCCCAGTCGTATGTGGACGCTGAATTGGCGCTCATCAATGCTGCCAACGGCGCGGGTGTTTCGCCCCTCTGGGACCGCCCTGACCTGCCTGAAGATGAGAAACTCATCGAAGATTACAGCCAGTACATCCCGCGCGGCCACTACACCCGCTCCGAAGACCTGAAAATGTACTTCCGCGCCATGATGTGGTATGGACGGCTGACCTACCGCCTGATGGACGACTTCGAGACCCAGCGCGCCCTGCTCCTCGTCCAGGCCATGCGCTCCGCCACCGCCTCGGATGGCACGCCTGCCATGACCCTGTGGGAAAACATCTACGAGCCGACTGTCTTCATCGTCGGCAAGGCCGATGACCTGGGCATCTACGAATACGGCGCTCTCTCCGACCAAATCTTCGGCGCTACCCCAGACCTGACCGTTTTCGCCGATGCAACCCTCTTCGCTGAGTTCAAACAAGCCAGCGCAGCATTGCCGCCGCCGCAAATCAACTCCATGTGGGTCTGGATCTGGCAGGACCAGGAAACGGTCACCAAAGGCTTCCGTTTCATGGGCCAGCGCTTCACGTTGGATGAATACGTCTTCGGCCAACTCATCTGGCGCAGGGTCGGCACCGAGGTCCAGCCGCGCGGCCTGCCCAAGGGATTGGACTTCTTTGCTGCCATGGGTTCGGACGAAGCCTACAACATCCTGGACGATATGGGCGAGACGCAGTACGCCAACTTCGATACCCAGATGACCAAAGTCCAGACTGAAATCGCCGCCCTGGGGGCAGATTCCTGGACCCAGAACCTGTACTGGGGCTGGCTCTACTCCTTCCAGCCGCTCATCGAACCGAAGGATGCCTCCTACCCGTCCTTCATGCAGACTCAAGCCTGGACGCGCAAGGACCTGCATACCGCCCTCTCATCTTGGACGGAATTGAAACACGATACCATCCTCTACGCCAAGCAGGTCATGGCCGAGATGGGCGGCGGCGGCCGGGACTACCCGCCGCACGGATACGTGGAACCTAATCCCGAGGCCTATGCCCGCCTTCTCGCCCTGGCTCAGATGACCTACGACGGCCTGCAATCCCGCGGCCTGCTCAGCGAATTGATGCAAGCCAATCTCACCAACCTGATCTCGGAACTGCAATTCCTGAAGGACATCGCCGAGCGCGAACTGGCCGGCGAAGCCATCACCGACGAGGAATACTGGCACATCCTGTACTGGGGCGGGGTGCTCGAGCAGTTCACCCTGGCCGCCGCGGACGTGGAGGGCGAAGGCAACAGCCCCGTCCTCGAAGACCAGAAAGCCGCCCTCGTCGCCGACGTAGCCACCGGCACATATGACCTGATGTCCCTGGTGGTGCTCGAAGAGGCCATCGGCCAGCCGACCGAGATCTTCGTCGTCCTGCCCGACTCGCCCTGGCGCATCGCCGTCGGCGCGGTTTTCACGTACTACGAATTCACCGTCCCGCCCGACCAGCGCATGACCGACGAGACTTGGCAGGGGCTGGTGGAAGCCGGTACCAACCCACCCCAGCCGGATTGGACGCAGATGTTCATCGCGCCGTGAAAAGAACAGTTACATGTTACAGGTTGGAAGGTTGCAGATTGACCTTCCAACCTGTAGTTGTTTTGTTATCCACACTTATAATCCTACAGGCATCTTGTCAGCCGCGCCAAACTGTGACACTGGCTTTGCTGGGGGACATCAACCTGGGACGCGGCGTCCACCCTTCTGCCGATTCGTTCGCTTATCTGACCTCGCACCTGTCCGCCGCGGATTTGGCCCTGGCCAACCTGGAAAGTCCGCTTGGGCAAGATGTAGCCGCGGATACAACCGGTTATAACCTCTGTGCCCCCGCGGACCGCGCCGCGTTTCTCGCCGACTGGAATCTCGACCTCTTGTCCCTTGCCAACAACCATCAAAACGATTGCGCCCTGAGCGGAGGCGGGAACGAAGTGAGCGCCGCAGTCGAAGGGCGGCTTGCCACCCAATCCATCCTCGCCGCCTACGGCCTGACCGGTCTCGGCCCCGAACCCCCCAAACTCGAAATCAACGGCCTGACCCTGGCTTTCTTTGCTTTCGATGATATCTCCATTCCTCTAGATGCAGTGGCAGCCGCGCAGGCTATCCGATTTGCTCACGAGGAGGGCGCGTTGGTAGTTGTGTCGGTCCACTGGGGCGTGGAATACCAGGCTGCGCCGACTGACTGGCAGGAGGCGTTGGCGCGTCAATTCGCCGAGGCGGGCGCGGACCTGGTCTGGGGGCACCATCCACACGTTTTACAGCGTGCCGAATGGATTCAACCTCCCGCAGGCTCCGGGCCGGCGGGAGGTTCGACCCTCGTTCTCTACAGCCTGGGCAACGCCCTCTTCGACCAGGGCGGCCTGGACGATACGCGCCAGTCCGCGCTGGTGTTGGTCACAATGAATTCAGACGGGGTCACAGACGTGGAGACCATCCCATTCGAGATAGATGTCCTCCACAGCCTCATCGTCGAACCGGATGCGGAGACGGCGGAAGAAATATTGGAAAGAATAAAAATCAAATAACGTGTCGTTGCGAGGAGGGTCGAGTAGGCGGTGATCTTCCGCCGTATCGAGACCCGACGCCTGCCCTGAGTCGCTGGGCTGAGCCTGTCGAAGCCTTATCGAAGGGAAGCAATTTCCAAACCAGAAGAGGAGATTACTTCGCTCCCTTCGGTCGCTCACAATGACACATACGTTTTATAATGGCATCATGCGCACCATCCTGCACCTCGACCTGGACGCCTTCTTCTGTGCGGTCGAAGAACTGCACGACCCGTCGCTGCGCGGCAAGGCCTTCGCCGTGGGCGGTCGGCCGGAGGAACGCGGCGTGGTCTCGTCCTGCTCCTACGCGGCGCGCAGGTTCGGGGTCCGTTCGGCGATGCCGATGAGCCGCGCCCTGCGTCTCTGCCCGGAGTTGATCGTCATCTCGCACCACCGGCACAACTACGGGGAAATGTCCGACAAGGTGATGGAACGCCTGCGCAACCTGTCCCCGCTCGTGGAGCAGATTTCGATTGACGAAGCCTTCGTGGATATCAGCGGCCTGGGCGACCCGGCGGCCGTCTCCCGCAAACTCCAATCCGAGGTCCGCGGCGGACTCGGGCTGCCGTGTTCGGTGGGGATCGCCTCCAACAAACTGGTCGCCAAGATTGCCACGGAAGTTGGCAAGAAGTCGGCCCTGAGTGGAGCGGCAGCGAAGTCGAAGGGAAGAGGGGAAGCACCCAACGCCTTGACCATCGTCCCGCCGGGAGGGGAAGCGGCCTTCCTGGACCCGCTGCCTGCCGACATGCTCTGGGGCGTGGGACCCAAGACCGGGGCAAAACTGGCCGCGAATGGCATCAAGACCATCGGTGACATCGTCCGCCACCCCGAAGCGGATTTAATACGCTGGTTCGGCGAGAACGGGCGTGACATGTGGCGGCATGCTCGTGGCCTGGACGAGCGCCCCATCGTCACAGAATACGAGGCCAAGTCCATCAGCCAGGAGGTGACCTTCGCCCGCGACGTGCGCGACGACCGGGCGCTGGAGGGCACCTTGCGCGACCTCTCCGCCCAGGTGGGCCGCCGCTTGCGCCGCCTCGGCCTGGCCGGGACGACGGTCAAACTCAAGTTGCGCTGGCCGGATTTCACCACCCTGACGCGTCAAGTCTCCCGCCCCCAGCCCACCGACCAGGATGACGAAATCTATCAGGCCGCGCTGCCCCTGCTGCGCAAGGTGCGCGCCAGAGGACAGGCTGTGCGGTTGATTGGCGTAGGCGTCAGCGGCTTCAAGAAGCCCCTGCGTCAGTTGGGTTTATGGGATGCTGAAAGCGAAAAACGCCGCAAGTTGCAGGAAGCGGTGGATGAGTTGCAAAAAAAGTTTGGGAAAAACGCAATCAAAAGAGGGAAAAGACAAGAGGAAAAATCATGAAAACCATCAGATTTACCCACCTGCTATTAACCATTTGTACATTCGCTGCTTGCACACCACATGCTGATATTCCTCCCACAGCAACAATAACATCCACTTATACGCCGTCCATGATGCCATCGCTAACACCGTCTGTAACTTCAACACCAACCCTGGCAATTACCTGGACACCCCTGCCTACTTTATCTGACTTCAAAGCAGAAGCACAACTGTTGGAATGGCTACAAGGTACGCAGGATTGTCGACTTCCCTGCTGGGCCGGAATTACACCAGGAGTAACGACTTGGGAAGAAGCAAAACAAATCCTGGGAAGAGTTGTAATATCTAGCCACCTGACAGTTTGGAGTCACAGGTAGGAAAAGAGCAGAACGGGAACAGAAGAGCCATTGGTCAACATCCTTTCAGTGAAGCGGAGGCCGATCTGGAAGATGCTCAAATCCCGGCGGTCAT
>JBFMCM010000292.1:0-9372 GCA_040754355.1 Chloroflexota bacterium
CCGAGCGCAGCCAGCCAGAAGGAGGGACGCGAGATCAGGGTGATAATTTCGTTCTTGAGGACGAGCAATATTTTCTTCATGAGCCGATCCTGAACACAAAGGTCACGAAGGTTCACGAAGGAACACAAAGGAAGGCCTTTGTGTACCCTTTGCGTCCATCGTGTTAAGATCTAACAAAAATCTCGCGCCACTTGAGGCGCTTGCCGTAGCGCAGCATCCCCAGGCGGAAGGCGCGCCCTGCCAGCCAGACAGCCGCCACCGCGCTGGTCACCTGGATGAACGCGCACAGCGCGATCTGCCAGGCCGGCAGGATGGTCAGGCCGTCGCGGATGAGCATCGTCAGAGGGGCGGTCATCGGGAAGAGGCTCAAGCCGATGGCTATTGGCGAATTCGGGTTCTTCATTATGACCGCCATAAACATGTAGGGGATCCAGACCGGCAGGCTGATGAGGCCGGTCACCTGCTGGCCTTCGCGCGCCTCGGCCACGGTAGCGCCTACGGCTGCCATCAGGGCAGCCACCATCACGAAGGAAGGGACCATGACCAGGCCGAGGAGCAGCAGGGTTTGGGAAGAAATCTGGATGCCGCGCAGGAAGTCAATGGAATTGCGCCCCACCAACACGATGGCGGCGATGAACGCAACCCACAGCAGGATTTGCGTCAGCCCGATGGAAATATCGCCGATGATCTTGCCGGCCATGAACTGGTTCGGCGAGACCGAGGTGATGATGACCTCTATGGTGCGGTTTTCCTTCTCCTCCACCACGGCCTGCATCAGGTAGCCGCCGGTGGAGAATATGACGATCACAAACCCCAGCCCGGCGATCATCGGCATAAACACGTTGAACCAGTTTTCGCTGGAGGCGCTCCGGCTGCCATCCGGCGAGACGACCACCACCTCGGCCCCCTCCACCAGCCGGGCGGCGACCAGCGGGTCAGTATCCCGCAGGAGGTTGACCGACAGGAAGTCGTAGAATTGCTGGCGGGCAGGGCGTTTGACCTCGCCCATGTGGACGACCGTCAGGCTGCCGGTGGACAGATAGTCAGCCGGGATGACGTAGTAGGCCTGGATCTCGCCCGCCGCCAGCGCGGACCCGGCGTCTGCCTCCGTCTCGAAGGGCAGGATCGGCACCGGCTTGTCGGGCTTCTCCGGCGCGGGAGCAGGTAGAGGGGCCACCAGGAGGCCGGAATAGTCCACGTAACCGAGCGGCGTGGTGTTGTTTTCCATCGAAATGATAATGTATATCAACCCCACCATGACCAGCACCACCAGCGGGACGGAGAGCAGCCCCATCAGGAAGCGCTTGTTGTAAACGTGTTGCTGGTATTCGTGCCAGGCGACGCGCAGGATCTTGGTCATTTTTCGCCTCCCTCGCCCTGTCCCTTGGGGGTACTTTGCACCACGCGGATGAAAATCTCGTCCAGGGTGGGCATGGCAATCTCGAAACGCTCGATCGGGATGTCTTTCGACACCAGCAGACGCAGGAGGTCCTGCGGCTTCGTCCCGGCGGCCAGGTGGAGTTTGACCGCCCCGTTGACCGGCTCGAGGCGTTCCACGCCCGGCAGGGAGGGCAGTTCCCGGTCGGCGCGCACCAGCACAGCATTGCCCGAAAACTTGCGCCGGATCTCGTCCAGCAGGCCATAGAGCATGGTCTTGCCGTGGTCAATCAGCACGATGCGGTCGCAGAGTTCCTCGACGAGGTGCATCTGGTGCGAGCACAGGACGACGGTCACGCCCCGCTCGCGCTGCTCGCGCAGCAGGTCCTTGATCATCTGGGTGTTGACCGGGTCGAGGCCGGCAAAAGGTTCGTCCACGATCAGCAGTTCGGGCTGGTGCAGGAGGGTGGCGATGACCTGGGCCTTCTGCTGCATGCCCTTGCTGAGTTCCTTGACCTTCTTGTGCTTGTGGGCCGCCAGGTCGAAGCGCTCCAGGTGGCCCTCGGCGCGCTGCTTGACCTCGGCCTGGCTCAGGCCTTTCAGGGAGCCGAGGTAGGCCAGGCAGCGGTCGAGTGGGATGTCCTGGTACAGGCCGCGTTCCTCGGGCATGTAGCCGATGCGGTCCTTCTTGGCCTCGGTCATCGGACCTCCCAGCACGGCCACGGACCCGGAATCGGGTTTGAAGATATCGAGCATACAGCGAATGGCAGTGGTCTTGCCGGCCCCGTTGGGACCCAGCAGGCCGAAGAGTTCGCCCTTCTCGATGGAGAAGGTCACATCGTCCACGGCTTTGAGCGCGCCGAAGGATTTGGAAATGTGGGTTAGTTCGATGGCAGGCATGGAAAACTCCTCAAGAAACGATTCTCAACACAAAGGACACCAAGGCGCACAAAGGATTCACAAAGGTTTCTTATTTTCTTTTGTGAAACTTCGTGATCACTTCGTGTACGTAGTGTTAACCCTATCCAGCAGGTTCATCTCAACATCATCAGTTCATATAACGCTGCGCTGCGCAAGCGGTCGCGCAGGCCGTCCAGTGACCTATTTTGAGCGGATAAGTAGGTCACGCTTGAAGCGTGACGATTTCTTGCACGTGATGATTAACAGGAACTGTCACGCAGGATGCGTGACCTACCTGAGCATCATGATTTCGTACAGGGCCGGGCCGCGCAAGCGGTCGCGCAGGCCGTCCAGTTCAATTGCCAAATCCAGTTCGGCGTTGAACCGGAAGTAGTAGGGATTGGCGACCAAGCGCGCCAGGGACCGCTTCCATCCGGGCAGGCCTCCCAGCAGGCTGACCGCCTCGATGAGACTCGGCTCCCGCAGCGCCACGCGGACCCCTTCCCTGCCGCGCCGCCAGGTGAAGTCCACCTCCCGCGGGTACTCGCGTCCGCCCGGGTGGCGGACGTAATCGCCCGCCTGCATGGTCATGAAGCGGGGATCCTCGACCAGCACCTGGTTGCCTTTTGCCAGCAGGATCACCGGCAGGCGCGCTGAACCAAATTTCCTGACGGCAACCTGCTCCACGAAGATCAGTGTGTATCCATCCAAATGGGCGCGTCCCCACACCCAATGATCCAGGACGGAGGCGAGCGCCACGTTACCCCAGTTGTGGTCATGGTAGCCTGTCCCTTGAACAGTGTGCGCCTGCCCGTCGTAGACCAGCGTCCCGGTAACCGTGCCGTAGGGGATGGCCGGCAGCCAGGCAAAGTAGGAGCAGGCCGCCCCGTCCCGGCGCGGATCGCCGAAGTAACTCTTCCCGGCTCCCGGCCGCCAGGGCGGGACCAGGCCGCTGAAGGTCAGGTCGGCGGACAGGGTCTCCGTCTCGGCGTGTAGGACGTAGGTCCAGCCCCCGCCACGCTGCGACCATTTGACCCAACTGCGGCCGACGCGCACGTCGCAAGCCTCCTTGGAGGCTGCGAACTCACCCGCCGGAGGCAGGTCATACTGGGCCGTCTTCATCCCGTCCGGGCGGGTGATCGTCAGCGACAGATTGGGCATGAGCGGACGGCGCGGGTCGGCGATCGGCTTGGTGGCATAGACGATGACCGCCGTCGTACCGTCTTCGAAATGGGCATCGAAATACCACCACTCGAACGAACCGCGGCGGGTGGGGACGCGCTGGCCGTCCTCCCAGGGGAGGATGGTTTCGGTCAGGCCGTCGCGGGCCAGGAATTCGGGGCCGACGGCAAAGGTGATGGGTCTGGGCATGCAGGCCTCCGGCCAGATTATAGCCCCCAATCGAAAAGCAGCGGGAAGGCAGATTCTGTTTCGCCCGCTTGGGTGCAGGCCTGGTGAAGTCCCAAAGATGCTCCCACCTCCCGTTGGTTTCGATACGGCGGCGGTCGAGTAGCGGTGGTTGAGTAGGCCAAAGGCCGTATCGAAACCACCGAAGGACATCTCTCGACCCCGCCGCCTACATCTCGACAGGCTCGATGCAACGCTCAACCAACGGTGCTGTCAGATAAATCGTCATGCAGAATGCGTGACCCGCTCCTTTTATGCCATCCGGCGGATGCGCACCTCGATGCCCGGCCCCCTCAGCAGGTTCACCAGGGCCCGCGTGTCGGTGCTGCCGTAGTGGTAGGGATAGAGGATCCTGGGCATGAACGAGCGGGCAGCCTCGGCGGCCATTTCGGGGGTCATCGTGTAGGGCAAATTCATCGGCAGGAAGGCGATGTGGATATTCTTCAGGGCTTTCATCTCGGGGATGTTCTCGGTGTCCCCGGCGATGTAGACGCGCAGGTCGCCGAAGGCCAGCACGTAGCCGTTGCCCTGACCCTTGGGATGGAACGGCTGGCCGGTCTCGCGCTTGTGGACCAGGTTGTAGGCCGGCACCGCCTCCACCGGGATGCCGCCTACTTCAGTTGTCTCGCCGTTCTTCAGTACGATGCCGCCCTGCACCTGTTGGGCGCATAGTTCGGTCAGGACGACGGTCGTCTTCTCCGTGCGGACATGTTCCAACGCCTCGGGGTCGAGGTGGTCGCGGTGCTCATGGGTGAGGAAGAGAATGTCTGCCTTGGGCAGGGAGGCGTAATCGGCCACCCGGCTGTACGGATCAATGTGGATGATCCTGCCGTCCAGGCTCAGCATCAGGCTGCCGTGGCCGAGGAAGTAGATTTTCAGTTGCCCCATGGAGGTGGGAAAGGTGTCTATTTCGATGGTTTGTGGATCCATTGTTGGCTCCTTGGATACGGGTAATGCGCGTGAGTATATCACGACAGATTACGGCAAAAGAAACCTGCCGCGAGGGTCGTACAGCGCAGCGATGAGAAAGATTGGCTATAGCATTTCCCCTCCAGACACCGTACAATAGAAGCAGATCGTCCTGGTCTTGCACCACGCTGCACCGAAACCAGTCCTGCTCGCAAGGGCTGTTTTTGTTTGGAGGGGAGGTTCCCATGAAACAAACACCTTCGTTCGTTCTTTATTTTGTTGCCATCGGCCTGGCTGCGCTGCTGGCGATGTTCCTATCCGCCTGCAACCTGACCTTCGCCGCGCCGTCCGCCAGCGAACCGGGCGGGGCGCCGACGAATACGCCGGACCTGTCCCTGGTGGAGGCCGTCAGTTACGCACCCGGCATCGGCTCCCTCGTCCCCTGGATTGACCAGTCCTACGTGGTCTACGTCCCGGCTGGGGATTTCATCATGGGGCAGGATGAGGAAAATGTGACCAGCGACCACGAACCGGCTCACACCGTCTATTTGGATGCCTTCTGGATCCACCAGACCGAGGTCACCAACCGCCAGTACGCGGCCTGTGTGGCCGCCGGGGTATGCGAAGTGCCCTTCCACATCACCGGCAAGCCGTACTGGTACGCCAGCGCCGGGCATGCCCTCGACCCGGTGGTGGGGGCCTCCTGGGAGCAGGCTGCCGTCTACTGCGAGTGGATCGAGGCGCGCCTGCCGACCGAGGCCGAGTGGGAGAAGGCCGCCCGCGGCACGGACGGCGATCCCTATCCCTGGGGGGACGAGGAACCGGCCTGCGACCTGCTCAATTTCTCCGGCTGCCAGGAGATTGACCAGCCGGTGCGGGTGCGGACCTTCTTCGAGGGCGCCAGCCCCTTCCTGCTGGCCGACACCGCCGGCAACGTCTCGGAATGGGTCCAGGACTGGTACGACGAGGACTACTACGCCGCCTCCCCGTCGAGCAACCCGGCCGGACCGGTCAGCGGGACCCGCCGCGTGGTGCGCGGCAGCAACTACGACTCCCCGCTGGAGGAACTCGAGATCGTCCTGCGCGACAACGCCCTGCCCAACGAACACCTGGCCGAGGTCGGCTTCCGCTGCGTGCTGACCGGTGAAACGGTCGGCGACCCGCCGCCGCCGGTCTGCGAAGCCGCGCCCTACACCCCGGTCATGCCCGAAGACCATCCGTTCGACTTCTACCCGCCGGAGTTCACGGTCAGCAGTTTCTGCATGGCGGATGACAGCGGCGCCTCGCACGGCTACGTCAGCCTGCACTTCCCCGAGGTCGTCAGTAGTACCGACTTCACCTACAATTCCACCGTCCCCGGCATCATTTTCACGACCATGCCCGACGACCACACCATCACCCTGTACGGGAGCAGCATCCCGGTGGACACGCCTTTCGAGATCACGCTCTGCGACGCCGAAGCGCCCGCGCTGCCGGTCCTGGAAGCCGAGTGCCCGGTGGATTATTACTTCGACGAGGACACGGATACCTGCCGCTACGGCACGCCGGAGATGCACGACACGCCGGAGACCTGCGCAGCGGACGAGGTCTGGGTACCCGGCTACGGCTGCCTGCACGGCATCCCGATGGAAGGCCCTAGGTTGCTGTTCTGCCCGATAGGCTATGACTTCTACGAATCCTACCATCCGGAAGGGGCCACAGTGGATTGGGTTATCTGTGTACCGCCGGACGGTCCCGAGGAGTGCCTGACCGATCCGAACTGCTCGGCCAACAACCGCTGCCCGGAGGGCTTTTCCTACGTGACCGACTCGGACTGCTGCGAATTGCCCCCCGACATGACGCCCTTCTGCCCGCCGCTCTACACGCTCAAAATTTCCGAGGAGCACATCTGCCTGCCGCCCGAATTGACGCCGCTGTGCACGACCGTCCCGGTTTACATTCCCTCCTGCGACGAACCCCCACCTCCGCCCGCGTGCGTCAATCCGGAGTCCTACACCACCCGCGAGACCTGCGAGGCGGCCTACTGCCGCTGGATGACGCCCCCGCAGCAGGCTCCGTACTGTACGTATCCGTAGACCCCTCCCGGCCTCCCCCATCTGGAAAGCACAGATGGGGGAGGAAAATATTATATGTTCATGAAGACGAAATTGCTCGAGCAATATGAAATTCTGTACCTCCCCCATTTCCGCTCCACGAAATAGGGGAGGTAGGAGGGGGCCCATTTCCGCAACCAGCACGCCATCGGCAATTATGTCATGGATTTTTGTGCCCCGCGCAGGACAGAACGGTCTTCAAGGGGGAGTCGTGATATAATCGTAATACGATATCTTGTTCGATAGGAGATTCGTATGGACGCGATTACCGTCTCCCCCAAATTTCTGGGGGTCATCCCCCATAAAGTGCGCCAGATGTTGCGCATCAAAAGCGGCCAGAAGATGCAGGTTATCGCCTATAACAACCGCATCGTGATGATCCCGGTCCTCCCGATCCATGAAGCGCGCGGCTCGCTCAAGGGCATGGATACCAACATTGAGCGCGAGGAAGAAGACCGCGTATGAACGTTGTCGATTCATCCGGCTGGCTGGAATATTTTGCAGAAGGGGAAAACGCCGACTTTTTTGCGCCGGCTATCGAGGATACCGAAAATCTCATCGTCCCAGCCATCAGCATCTTCGAGATTTTCAAACGCCTGCTCCAATCGTATGGACTGGATGTAGCCGAAACGCGCCTCGCCGATTTGTATAAGGGCAAACAGGTGGACCTGACCGCCTCACTGGCACTGAGCGCGGCACAACTTTCCATCCAATATAAACTGCCCATGGCTGACAGCCTCATTCTAGCCACTGTCCACGACCATGAAGCCACCCTCTGGACGCAGGATGAGCATTTCAAAGACATCCCTGGTGTGAAATACATCCAGAAGAAATGATCGCCCCAACCTCCACTGTCATTGTTGAACATTTATATAACCCCACGAACAGGACATAATGGAAATCAGGAGATCCCAATGGCCTGGAAACTCGTCTCATGGAACGTGAACGGCATCCGCGCCGCGGAGAAGAAAGGCTTCCCGGATTGGCTGGCCTCCTCCAAGGCGGACCTGGTGGCGGTGCAGGAGACCAAAGCCTCCCCCGATCAACTCTCCCCGGCCCTGCTGAATCCGCCCGGCTACCAGGCCGCCTGGAGTTCGGCGGAGCGGAAAGGCTACAGCGGCACGGTCACGTATTCGCGCCGATCCCCGCTCAAGGTCATCGAAGGCCTGGGCGAGAAGCGCTTCGACACCGAGGGCCGCACCCTCATCCATGAGTTCGAGCCGTTCGTCCTCTTCAATATCTATTTCCCAAACGGCGGGCGCGGCCCGGAATGGGTGGCGCACAAACTGGCCTTCTACAAACGCTTCCTCGAGGTGGCTCAAGGTTACATGCAGACCGGGCGGCCGGTGGTCGCCAGCGGCGATTTCAACACCGCCTACGCCGAGATTGACATCGCCCGCCCGAAGGAGAATGTCAATCACTCCGGCTTCATGCCGGAGGAGCGCGAAGGGTTGGGTGAATTTTTCACCATCGGGCTGGTGGATACTTTCCGCCTCCTGCACCCGGAGGCGGTAAAATACACATGGTGGGATATGGTGACACGCGCCCGCGAGCGCGGTGTGGGCTGGCGGTTGGACTATTTCATGGTCTCCCCCGACCTGAAGGAGCGCGTCCTGGCTGCTGACATCCACGACGAGGTGATGGGATCGGACCACTGTCCAATCAGCCTCGTGCTGGACCTGTAACCTGGAGGAGGAAAACCCGTGTCCCGTCTCATCCCTGCCGCCGAACGCCTGCAGCGCGCCCACAAAAAAATCCAGGATGCCCGCGGCCTGCCGGTCCCGGCTGAGGGCGGAAAGGCGGATTTCTCGTACATTGCCAATGTCAAAGCGCTCCTGCAAGAGGCGCGCGACCTGGTCAAGTTCATCCCGCTGACACCCAGCGCCACACCTGAGATGAAAGAGGAGGTCCGCCAGATCATGGAAGAGGCCGCCCAGGCCGACCGGGAGATCCTGCACTAGGAGGGAATGCCTATGCAATTCCGACCCGAACTCATCCGACTTATACACGACTACAAGCGCGTCGCCGCTCTCACCGGCGCGGGCGTCTCGCAGGAATCGGGCGTGCCGACCTTCCGCGACGCCCACCCTTCGACAGGCTCAGGACAAACCGGCCTGTGGGCAAAACACAAGGCCGAAGACCTGGCCACCCCCGAAGCCTTCCGCCGGAACCCGAAACTGGTCTGGGACTGGTACGCCGAGCGCCGGGAACGCGTCGATACGGTGGAGCCAAACCCGGGCCACATCGCCCTGGCCGAGATGGCGCGCCGCGTCCCGCATTTCACCCTCATCACCCAGAACGTGGACGGCCTGCATAAAAAAGCCGGCAGCCCGCAGGTGATCGAACTGCACGGAAATATCCGGCGGGTCAAATGTTTCGATTGCGGCAAACCGGCCTCGACTTGGCAGGCGGAGGGCGATCAGGTGCCCAAATGCACTTTCTGCGGTGGGCGGCTGCGCCCGGATGTGGTCTGGTTTGGGGAACTGCTGCCGCCCGGCGCGCTGGAGGCCGCCACCCAGGCAACCCGCACCTGCCAGGCCTTCTTCTCGATCGGCACCTCCGCCCTGGTCCAGCCGGCAGCCTCGCTGGCCCATACTGCCAAGAATAGCGGGGCCCTGCTGGTGGAGGTCAATCCCGAGCCGACCCCGCTGACGCCTAACGTGGATTTCTTCCTGCAAGGCAAGTC